>DATLWH010000324.1:0-13589 GCA_035576505.1 Thermoanaerobaculia bacterium
AGCGACGGCGACGGATACGACGAGACACACCGCGACTCGCTGTGAAACAGCTTCAGCGACGCTTCGAAATCATCGATGGCCGCATCACCGGGGACGACGATGGCCAGCCGCCGTCCCGTCTTCTCCTGCAGCGTGGCCAGCACCAGCGCCCGCGCCTCGACCGCCGCGCCGGTGACATCGATGCGCCCCTCCGCGATCCTCTTGTCGATCGCTTTGAACGCCTTCGTGCGCGCCAGCTCCTCGCGGATGCGGGCCAGCAGGGTGGGGGAGGGCTCAGGCATGGGAGGGGGATTCTAATGCGGGGCATGCCTGTGCACCCCTCGCGTTATCATGACCACGTAGCTCAAGGAATGGACAACCCATGAACTATCACGAACACATCATCCGAGACCCGCAGATCTGCGGTGGAGAGCCGGTCATCCGCGGTACGCGCGTCCTGTTGCGGACGATTCTGGCGAGTCTGGCCGAGGGATCCAGCGATGACGAGATTCTCGGCAGCTTTCCGGCCATGACCGGCGAGGACCTGAGGGCGGTGATAGCCTTCGCCGCAACGTCGGCGGAGGAAGATCTGCCAGTGCCTGGCCTTCCCGATCTGAATGCGCATCCTGCTCGATGAGAATCTACCGGTCGAACTGCTCGAGGAACTTCGAGCGCTCGGTCACGATGTAGAGGACGCTCACTCCGAAGACCTTTCAGGCTGTCCGGACGACGAGGTGTGGCGCGCAGCGCAATCCGCGAGACTCTTGATTACACAGGACATCCGCTTCGGCGATGCGCGCATGTTCACGCAAGGCCAGCATGCCGGTTTCGTCCTCGTGCGTCTGAAGCGGTCCGGCCGGCGCGCGCTCATCGCCAAACGGCGGGACGTGTTCGCCAGTCAGGACGTTGAGTCGTGGGCCGGATGTTTCGTCGTCCTGAGCGATTCGAAACTGCGTGTGAGGCGAGGCGGGTGACGGGCAGTCGGTAAGGGTAAGGGTCATCATGAAGCCCGGCCACGCCTCCCTGGGACCGCGGGCGTCCCGCCCGCCGATTGGCAGAATGTGATGATTTCACGCTCGAGAAAGTCAGCCGGAGTGTGATGACGTCATCACCGCCGGCGCCGGAGCCCCGGCCAGAATCCCCTGCGAAGACAGATGCTCATCCACATCCGGCCAGTTGATCACGTACCCCGCGCCGATGATCCGAAAGTTGTTCCGCTCATCCTCGGATGCGTGCCAATAGCCGCGGATACCACGCCAGCGGCACCGTGACCGTGCGCCCGTCAAGAAGGTCGATGGTGAGTGAATCCTCGGTCGTGCGAACGGCCGTGATGCGCTCGCCGGCTCTAGTTCCGAATTGCTCATGCCTTTTCCTCAAGCACATACTTCATCGATGTCTCCAAGAGTAGAGTGTAGCGGGTTAACCACAGCGGCTGAGATGGCAACGCTCCACGAGGAACGTCGTTATCGCGGATACGACCGGAGCGCTGGCGCCTGCCCTGAGTTAATCCGAAGGGTCCTCGCAGAATGGCCCGGCACCAGTCACGCCGGAGGCGTGCCGTAGATTAGCCGGTGGCAAGCGCCGAAGGACGCGCCGCCACCGGTTAGCATTCCACAAGAATGTCGCACCCCGGCAGGGGTGCCGGAGGTTCTCGGCATGTCGTCAACGCCAGTACCGTCCGCGACCCCTTCCGGGGTCGGCGATGACGTCGATCCCTAACCGGTGGCGGCGCGCCCTTCGGCGCTTGCCACCGGCTAATCTACTGCACGCCTCCGGCGTGTTTCGCGCTGACTTCGACTGCGATTTCAACATCAATTCTAAAATACGTACCTGAACGTTCAATCTCGAGTCGGCGGCGTCCCGCCGCCGCGTGGTTCCAGAACGAGGTATCCTTTAACGCAGCCATGGACCCGAAGCAGATCGTGCATTCCGACCCCGAGATCGTCAGCGGAACGCTGGTCTTCATAGGCACGCGCGTGCCAGTGCAGGCGTTGCTCGACTACCTCGAGGGCGGCGAAACGATCGAGGAGTTCCTCGACGACTTCCCAAGTGTCTCTCGCGAACAGGCAGTCGCCTTTCTAGAGGAGGCCGGGCGCGCGCTGCTCGCATCGCTGAGAGTTTAGAGGCGTTAGAAGTCTTGAAGCAGCTTCATAGGAATGCTTTCTTCCCAAGGTTGCTCGCCGCCCATGACACGAAGGCGCACGAATCGCTCGACGCGCTCCTCCCCAGGCCATAGCGGCCGATTTGGCCAATTATTCCTATCAATGAAATAGTTGATCGCAAAGACTTGGCGGGGCTCATTGCCGGGCCAAATACGCCGGTATTCAGCTGAATAGTTTGTATCGCTGTCGAACTGGTATACAAATTCTTCATGTGGGTCGGCGCCCTGTACGTACTCGGAAGGAAACCAGATTTCGGCCTTCCATTCATCAATCTTCTCTAGCCCGTTGTTAACTAGCTCAACAAGGAAGAGGTGCTCGTGGCGATCTGTCTCTGGCGGTCGGTTACGAGTCGAACGCCATCGTGCTATCAGTGACTTCCGGCCTGCGCTGGTCAGCCGCCACGACTTTAGTCGGTGTTGTAAATCTCCCAAAACATCTGACGATGTGTCGAAGTTGGTTGGACCTAGAAGTAGCTGCTGGCGGGCTCCCTCGAGACTTATGCCGCGTTGGAGATAGAGCGCCACTTCCAATGGACGTTTGAGAACGTGGTGAACGAAAGCGCCTATCGCTACCTCTTGCTCTACCCAGACTGATCCCCGTGTCACAACCCCCGCAGGCGTGTTGACGTCACCCCTGTGATGCATGATTGCCACGAGAGCCGAGGCACGTGCAAGCGCGCCGAAGACATTGTTTATGAGGCCATCAAAGGTGTTTTGCTGCTCCGCGAAATAGGGTTCGTAAGCCGTTTCGCTATTGATCAGTTGACACACGGCTTTGCCGAGAGATTTTTCGTCATCGTTGAACTGGCCGCAACTGACGAAAATGATGGGTTTAGTCATAACCGTTTGCATTAACTCGGATTATGTTTAGCGCTCTCCGCGCAGCGCATGTTTCGGTGGCGGTTTCTCATGTCGTGGCCCGTTTTCGCACCCGTCCACTCTTCTCGAAAACCTTCACGAGTTCGTACACCCTGCAGTCCAGCGCGTCTGCCAATCGCAGGATCATCGTCAAACTCGGCACCTTCACGCCACGTTCGAGCTCGCTGATGAACGGCTTATGCGACCCGCACAGGTCGGCGAGCGCGTATTGCGAGAGATCGCGAGCGGTTCGCAGCTCGCGGAGCCGTTGACCGAAGACGACGCCCTCCGGCTGCGTCTTGATCGTCACGACGAAATCTCGCTTGAAAACGCAAGTGTCAAGTGATACGCGATCACGTACCATCGATGGAGGTACTTCATGACCCCACCCGACCGCGACAACATCCGCCGCATCTTCCTCACCCCTCGTCCGAACGTCGCCCTCTTCACGGCGGCGGATCTGCTCGGGGTGACGCTGAAGGAGCTGAAAGCGGACATTGAGGATGGAACGATTGTAGCGGTTTCGACCGCCCTCGGGATGCGGCTCAGCAAAGAGGAGATGATTGCGGTGGCCATGCAGAGGTGGGATCAGGGTGTGATCGAAGACGCCCTCGGGGAAGATGCGCCGCGGCTGCTGCCGGAGGCCATCCGGCTGGTCGAGCTGCGGGCGCGGGTGCCGCGCTATCAGCGCGACGTTCTGCGCGAGCTGGCCCGGCGGGACGGTACCTCGGTCGACGCTGTGCTGACGCGGGAGCTGGAGGACGTAGTCTCGGCGAACGCGGACGAGCTGGCGTCAGTGCTGCCTCGGCCGCACAAGGCCTTGGCATGGCCGGATGGGACTGCAGGGACGTAAAGAGAGGGCCGAGGGAATCGCCGATCTGCCATTTTCGGTGGGTTAGCTGCGGTTCGGAGGCAGTTCAGCGACGATTAGACCTGCTTGCCGCGATTCTAGTTGACGTCTGATAGTTACCTGGTCCCGGGCACGAGTTCCCTGCTACTTCGACATTGCTCGCCTCCTCTTTGCGAAGAACCTGGGACGCTTCGCGACGTCACCGCAGGTCGTTCGCGATGGCGAGAGGTGTGGCTTTTTGGCAACAGACGCGCTTGCCGAGATGGAAGCGGTGCGCTGCGACATTGAAAAACGAGCTTCAACATTGAAAAACGAGCTTCGACATTGAAAACGCGAGCATCAACATTGACGACCGATGCTTCGTCATTGAAAGAGTGACTCTAAAAGAGTACAGCTCCCTCAATGTCGAAGCTCGCGCTTTCAATGTCGATGCACCCTGTTTCAATGTCGAAGCTGGCGTTTTCAATGTTGAAGCTCGCAGTTTCAATGTCGAAGCGTCGTTCGGGCTTAACGATGCTCGCGGTTTCAATGTCGAAGCCCGCTTCCTGAATGTCGAAGCCGTTTCCGGCTTGATGATGCGTGTTTTGTCCTGAAACGAGGACGCTCGGTCGTCCGCGAACGGCCGGCGGCGCTCCCGCTGCCGGGGACGCTGATCACGAGAGGCACCAGCCAGGGCTTTCTATCCCGCAGCCCTCGGGCATGTTAAATTGACACTTAAACGTGTCTGTTCTTGCCACTTTGCACCCCGTCAGTCACCTTTGCCGTCGTCCGGCAAGACGACGTCGTTTCATCGCCGGCGGGGACGCCTAAGGTCATGGCCATGGCAACCCGCCGCGACCGCAGTGATCAACTCCGCGAGCTGGCCACCGTGTTTTTCCGGCTCATGCGTGAGTTTGAGATGGCCACCACGAAGCGGCTGAAGGTGAGCGGGCCGCTCTCGCGCCTTCTCGATCACTCGCCCGAATACCGCGCCGTTCGTGGACGGAGCGAGAAGAGCGGCAAACGGGTTGCCAAGGAGCCGGGCTTCTTCACCCTCGTCGACGCGGTGAAGGAGATGAACGTCCCCATCTGCGCGCTCGTGCCATCGATCGAGCATCAGGCGCTGACCGAGCCGCAGCGGAAGGTGCTTACGCTGTACGCGCGCTGGTCGCTCGCCAACTTCGCCGCCCGCGCCGACGAGCGCGCGGCCAATACGAGCGACTTCGAAGACTTCGAGGCCTACGTCACGATCCGCAAGCAGTCCGATGTCCTGGCGGCCAGCCCGGTCGGCACCGACTCGCAGTTCGAGCCGGAAGACGCGGACGTGCTCGAGTCGATCCGCGGCATCAGCAGCGAACGGCTCCAGGTGGTCCGTGTGCGCGGCAATTCCATGGCCGACCGCCTACACGATGGCGACCGCGTTCTGATCGACGTGCACCTGCGCACGCCTCGCAACGGCGAGGCCATCGCCGTCGATCGCGGCCACCTCGGCCGTACGATCGGCTATTGGCGCCGCGAAGGGAAGCGCTGCTATCTCGACAAGGAGAACGCCGCCACGATCGACCTCGGTTCTCCCGACGACTTCACCATCCTCGGTACCATCACCAGGATCGTCGATGCACCGTTCCTTCCGCGCGAGCGGAAGAGTGGGTGATGGGCACCGGGATGGCCGCCTGGCGAAGGACTTCGCGAACGGGCAGGGGGAGGCTTCCGTACAGCACGAGTCGCTCCCAGAGCAAAAGGTGTGTCATTTTTACCACAGAAGTGTGTCTCGCGAAGTACTCGGAGTACTTCACGATCTACTCGGAGTACTTCACGATCTACTCGGGGTACTTCACGATCTACTCGGGGGTACTTCACGATCTACTCGGGGGTACTTCACGATCTACTCGGAGTACTTCACGATCTACTCGGCGGTACTTCACGATCTACTCGAGGGTACTTCACGATCTACTCGGGGGTACTTTACGAAGTACTCGGGGGTACTTTGTGCTTTCGACTGATTCGTATCGAGGCCGTCGCATTGCCGACGTGAGAACACGTCATGCTCTCCACTGTTCGTAGAGGCACCTGCGGCATCCGGCCATGTCCGCCGAGGGCAGGCCTCGGCGTGGCGAGCGACAGGCTGTAGGAATCCGAGGAGACGGCCCGGGCGGTGCGATTCTGATGCTGGAGATCACGACCATGAGCGAATACAGATTCAGCGCCGAGGTTGCGCGCCATGTGCCGGTCACGAACAGCAATGCGAACGCTGCCGCGGAGCTGTGGCGCAGCGCGACGACCGCGATGCAGGAGCGGGTTTATACAACGCCGGGAGGCACCGTGCGCGTTCGGGCTGACTGGACGCCGCTTGCCTCGGAGCACGACGTCGTCCGCATCGACGTGCAGGTGATCGACGATGCCGGACACCTCGCGCCGCGCGACGTCCCGTCATTCGTCGAGCTCTTCTTCCACGACGTGTTCCTGCTCTTCAACATCGCCCTCCCCGGCTCGTTCGGAGGGGCCATCACGGTCACGGGCGGCGACTACCGCGTCAACGACCTCTCGTTCGATGCCTCGGCATTCGCGTACGCGGCCGTGACGACGGCGGTACCGCTCGCCGAGGTGGCGGCGTGGTATCGCGGCGGAACCGAGCAGATCGCCAAGACGCCGATGCAGAAGGTGCTCTTCCACCTGCTGCACATCGCCCGCGGCGGATCCGACGAGTGGATGCTGCGCGCGCGGCTCATGGAGTGCCTCGAGGCGCTCGGAATGCCCGACCCGTCGCTCAGTGTCGCCGGCGCCACGGTCATCCATCCGATGCACGATGAGGTCCTCGACGAACGGGTGGACGATGATTCGACAGAGCTGATCGACGGGGCGATGGCGAAGGTGTTGGTGGCGATTCAGGAGCGGATTCGGGGGCGGTAGGGAGCGTCAAATCTTGGATGAGGCGCTCAAGGCCTTACTCTGTCCTCCTGAGACAATTTGTCATCCTGAGCCTGCCGCAGCCGCTGAGCGAGCGTAGCGAGCGAAGAGCGGCGGAGGACGGCGAAGGATCTCCAGATGCGCAGACTGGGGCAGAAAGCGCAGCAGGTGTTTGTCATTCATCCAAATCAGCTCGATCTTTCGTTCGCGGGCCCATCCCTTGGACGGTAAACCTTCCCACACAGAAACTACCGTTTCGCTTCCTGCCCCAAGCCGCGAAACTTGAGATCCTTCGCCGTCCTTCGCCGCACTTCGCTCGCTGTGCTCGCTCAGCGGCTGCGGCAGTCTCAGGATGACAAATTGCTTGTGGAAGCGGATTTTTTCACAACCTCTCAGGATGACAAATTGCCCAGGAGTATTTTGTTACAACCTTCAGGATGACAGTGAAACTTCGCTCTCCATCGAAGTATCGCCGTCCCATCCTCGCTACCATTGCGTGCATGAACAACGAACTTGATCTCGCGGGCGTGGCCGCCTTGATCGGCGACCCCGCACGTGCGCGGATGCTGACGGCGGTCATGAGCGGCACGGCGCTCACGGCGACCGAGCTGGCGCTCGAGGCGGGGGTGGCGGCGTCGACGGCGAGTGCGCATCTGGCCAAGCTCGCCGAGGCGAACATACTGGCGATCGAGAAGCAGGGGAGGCATCGCTACTTCCGGATCTTCGATGCCGAGATCGCGGCGATGCTCGAAGGGCTGATGGAGATCGCGGCGCGGCGCGGACCGCGCCGGCGCACCGGGCCCGCCGATCCGGCCTTGCGCCTGGCGCGCGTCTGCTACGACCATCTGGCCGGGGAGCGAGGCGTCTGGATGCTCGAGCAATTGCGCGAGCGCAAGCTCCTCGGCGGCCGCGACGGATGCAACGTGTCAAGTGACGGGGAGACGTTTTTCGCCCGCTTTGGAATCGACGTCGAGATGCTGGCGTCGTCGCGACGCACGCTCTGCCGTCCCTGCCTGGACTGGAGCGAGCGGCGACACCACCTCGGCGGTGCGCTCGGCGCGGCGATTCTCTCCCGCATCTTTGCCCTGCGTTGGGCGCGGCGGGAGCTCGACAGCCGCGCCGTCGTCTTTTCCGGCAGCGGCGAGCGGTCGATGCGGCAGTTGTTCGGCGGGGGTGAGGTGATGGGAGATTGATCACCCTTCCGGGTGTCTTCGGAATGTACGACCTCGCATACTCGGCGGCGAGACGCCGCCTAGCCAGCCGGCGGGACGCCAGCGCTCCGGCGCGGCCGCTCGCGTCTGCTCTAACACACGTGTGGATGCCTGCTGTGCCGGCCTAGGCTTCGAAATGACACTTCTTGTATTTCTTCCCGCTGCCGCAGGGGCAGGGGTCATTTCTCCCGGCCGCGAATTGGGCCGGCGGTGGCTCGATCTCGATCGAAGCGTCGTCGAGCAACGCGGCGGCGAGCTCCTCTGTGAAATCGGGTGCTGTGAGAGTCACTGTCAGATCATTGTCGCTCGTGAGCGATTCACAGACCTGATCCGGAGCGTCCGCGGCGAAGATGTGGCGATGGCGGGCGAAAAACGACACAAACGCCTGCGTACAGGCGGTCATGATCCGGTAATCGTGCTCCGCCGGTTCGATCGCGCTCATCTGCGCGTCGAAGCAGAGCAGCGCCGGGTAGGCTTTCGCGCCGGCGATCGGCCAGCGATGCTGTTCGATCTCACGGATCATCGACGGCGGCATAGTCTTCTTGCGGTCGAACGAGAGTGAGCGCATAGCGATCCCTGCGCCGGCGCTGATGAGCTCCGGATTGACCGTCGTTGATCCGAATGTAAGGAAGTCCTGGATCGACCGGAACAGCAATATCCCTTCACTTTCGCGGCCGGCGCCGATGACGGACAGGCACGCGTTCTCGATCTCGAAGCGGGGGATATCGACGCGAAGAACCTGATGCTCCTGAACGTGACGCCATGGCCCGGCCCGAAAGAGAAGAACCGCCGCGGAGAAGAAGTCCTTGACCACCGCCGGCGCGATGTCGCCGTCGCCGAGGTAAGTCGGTGTCGACTCCAGGCCGCCCAATTCCTCCGACAGTTCGGCGAAGGCTGCATCGAGCTCCGGAACGGGGGCGACGATGATGGGGATGCCGGCGGCGGCTCGCCGCAACTCCCTGGCCATGCGTTGATCGGGCACGCGAATCCGGGCCGGGCGCCGCGGCAATCCCTCGATAGGGTTGCGCAGCGCTTCTTCCAGGGTTTCCGCGAGCGACACCGGGTTTCGCGGGTTGACGAGCGTCGATCCGAGGAGCACTCCTCTGGGCAACTCGAGCCACATGATCACCTGCGGCTGGATGACCGCGTCGCCGTCGCGGACCTTTTCCGGGAATGTGTAGCGGCTGCCAATCCACTCGCAGTTCTGTTCGCGCGGAGTGAAGGGGAGGGGCGATGGCATCGCCGCTTTGTAGCCCGCCGGAAGGCTTGCGTCAATGCCCGGGCGAGTATTCTGCCTATGTGAAGGATCGTAATGCGGACGACTGGGAGGAGCTGGCGCGCCGGGAGCCCTATTTCCCGGTTCTCACCAGCGATGGGATTCGCGAGGATGCCTTCCTCGAGACGGGCGAAGCAGACATCGCGCTGTTGCTCTCGGCCATCGGCTCCATCCTGGGCCGCGAGATTCTGCTCACGAGTGCCCTGGATTTCGGATGCGGCGCCGGCCGTCTGACTCTCCCGCTGGCGCGGCGCGCCACGCGTGTGGTCGCCTGCGACATCGCGCCGACAATCCTCGAACACGCCCGGCGGAATGCCGATGAAGCCGGACTGCGCAACGTAACGTTCATCGAGACCGCCGCACTGACCGGGCTGTGCGATCGCCAGTTCGATTTTGTCTGCTCGCTTCTCGTTTTTGAGCACATCCGTCCGGCGGAAGGCTACGCGCTCGTTCGCACTCTTCTGCGCGTACTCGGTCCGGGAGGGATTGCCGCTCTGCAGCTCACGTTCGAGCCGCCAGGCGGAGGGGCGCAGCGCCTCGCGCGCATGCTCAGCCGGTCGCGGCCGGCACACCGTGTGCTGCGCCGCAACATCCCCCTGCCTTCGTACATGCAGGTGAACGCGTACGACGAGCGGGTCATCAACAGAGCGATCGCGGCCGCCGGCGCATCGGTGATCGAACGATTCTCCACGCAGAGGGGCGACACGTCAGGGACGGTTCTGGTGATCCAGAAGGGCTCTTGATTCGATCGGGTGATCGCGCGCGAAGGCACACGTCAGAATGCAGCCCGGCGCGCGGCACTCATGCGCACTAACCCACGCGGGCGTGCATCCAGGGATCGGTTTGCGTATGCCGCGATAGCGGCACAAAGAGGATAGCCAGGGGTGCGAGCGTTTTTTGCGAGCACCCCTGGTAACGAGGCACATAGTTTTTGTGCCGCGTCAGCGGCACTGGGAATCGCGACGCATCTTCGTTTGATGATCCAGTGCCGCTGACGCGGCACGACCTGGATTGACCAAGACAACCAGGGGTGTTCGCAAAAAGCGCTCGCACCCCTGGCTACCTTCTTTTGCCGCTATCGCGGCATAGGCTATCCAGGATTCCAGCTAAACACGCCACCACGAGTTAGTGCGTATGAGGGTTGCAGGTCGGGGGGCCTTCGGCGTCCTTCGCCGCGACGCTCGATCAGCGCAAGCATCACAATTCGGGGCGCGGCTGCGGCAGCCTCAGGATGACAGATCGGATGACAGATCACCAACACTCGCTCGCGGTGTCAGAGATGGGAGTTGTTCGACCCTACTGCGCGAAGTACCCTCTGATCGTCCTGGCCGTCAACTGCGGCGACTTCAGCATCACGTGGACTTTGCGCCATTGGTTGGGGCGGACGAGGTCGGTGATCTGGTAGGTGATGGCGTACTGGGCGCGGAGGTCTTTTTCGATGTCGGTATACCGGGCCTGGAGATTCTCGGCCGAGGCGGTCACGAGGAAACCGCCGGTCTCGCCGGTCAGGTAGCGGAGGCGATTGATGTCCTGGGGCGCGTCTTCGTTGACGACGCTGTTGTAGGCGATGACGTAGATCGGGATCCCGGCCGCTTTCGTCAGGCCGTCGATCTCATCGAATGAATTGATCGATGACGTGTCTCCGCCGTCGGTGAGGATGACGATGGCGCGGCGGTTCTTCTCGCCGCTCAGCTCGCGCTCCGCGCTGGCGATGGCGTCGTAGAGCGCGGTTCTCCCGCTGGCCTTCATCTCGGATACCACCTTCTCCACGGCGGCCCGGTCGGTGGTCAGTTCCATTTCGCGGCGTGGTGAGGTGCGGACCGAGAAGACGGCGCAGCGGTCGCCGGGTTTGAGGGTCCGCTCGACGAAGTTGACGGCAGCGCGCGTCGCTTTCGGCATCTCATACATCATGCTCGTCGAGGCATCGAGCAGCAGGGCGATGGAGATGGGCTGATTGAACGCTTTGCCAATCTGCAGAATCCTTGCTTCGGTGCCGTTGTCGATCACTTTGAAGAGCGCCTGATCGACGTCGTCGCGGGCCGTGCCGTTGCCGTCCACGACCGAAACGAACAGCGGCACCGTGCGCACTTCGATCGCTTCGCTCTTCACGTCGCCCGTTTCCGACCAGAAGTCGGCAACCTCGTCGCCGGACTTCGTCTTCGCCGTGACCTGAACGGTCTTTTGCGTGAAGTGCTCGGGCGGGAGCGTGAAACGGTATGGCGGCTTCTCGATCGAGACGATGGAATTGCCGTCCTCCCACACCGAAACGTTGACCACCGGGTCTTCATCCGGCGACGTCACCTGGGCTTCGAAGACGAGTCTTGCCAGATCGACAGGCGCGATCTTCACGCGCAGTGTGCGGTTTCCTTTGTTGATCGCCGTCTGCCACTGCACGCGTTTGTGATCGGCGCCGACGGCGGTGACGACGATCTTGTGCTCTACGGGCAACGGGCCGAAGTCGACCGGAACGTGCCACGGCGACCGCAATCCCTCGACGATCTTCTGCCCATCGACGGTCACGGTCACGCGCGCGTCGTCGAACTGGGGGACGATGGTCAGATCGACCAGGCCTTTGACGTCGCCGGCCGGCGGACTGTCGGGACCGATGATGAGTTGTGTGGAAGCAGCGTTTGCCGGGGCGGCAAGGAGGAAGGCGAGGGTGAGCGCTGGGAGAATCGTTTGTGTTTTACGGCTTTGCCGATACTTCATAAATCCGCCGATACTCGAATCGGTTCCGGCTGACGGTTTTTACATAGAGCCGCGTCTCTGCATAAGGAATCGACTCGACAAATAAGTCCTCATCACCGAGCGGCGTTTTAGCAATCCATCTGCCAACGGCATCTTCCCCGGCATTGTAAGCCGCGATGGCGAGCATGGTATTGCCGTGCTCGGCGGCCAGTTTCTGCGAGTATTCGGCCACGCCCACGGCGATGTTCATCTTCGGATCGAAGAGCTGTTCGCGGGTAGGAGGCGGCAGGCCGGCCTTCGTGGCAATGCTCGCGGCCTCGGCGGGCATGATCTGCATGATGCCGATGGCGTCGGCGTTCGAGACCGTGGTCGGTTCGAAGCCGCTCTCCTGACGGATGATCGAGGCGATCAGGTAGGGATCGATCTGGCGTTGCTCCGCCTCGGTCCTGATCGTTTCCCAGTAGTTGAGCGGAAAGAGGATCTCCCAGAAGCGGTGGGTGACGCCGGTGCCGCCGTGGCGGACGAACTGCCGGAACTTGCGCTGCAACACGTTGTTGGCGGAAAAGGGCTCGCCGCCCTGCACGTAGAGGTCGGCCAGCATGAACTGCATGCCGAGGTTCGCCGGGTAGGCCGCGGCGACCGACTTCATCTCGTGCGTCGCCTCGCGGTAGAGGCCGAGCCACGCCAGCTCGCGGACGGAATCGAGGCGCGGCTCATTGGCGGCCGCGAGCTGCGCATCGACGTCGGGAAAGACGTTGCCGTTGGCGACGTCATTCGGCGGAAGCATCGGCTCGCCCAGGATCGCGCGCGCCCGATAGCTGAAGTAGCTGTACGGATACGCGGCCTCCAGCTCGCGAAACGCCGCATCACGCGCCGCGCGGTTGCCGCGCTGCTCGTTGATCTTGCCCGTCCAGAAGAGCGAGTTCGAGAGGTAGTCACCGTCAGGGAACTGCTTTGCGTAGCGGGCGAAGATGTCGAGCGCGTCGTCCGGCCGCCCGGCGAGAAAGTACGTCCAGCCCAGGCTCCAGATGTTCTCACCCTCGTTGCCCACGGCGCCGGCGGCGACGGCCGCTTTGAGATCGGCGATGGCGATGTCGTAGTTGACCTCGTCGGTGACGTAGTACTTCGCGCGGAGGATCTTCGCCTCGGCGGCCTCGCCGCTCGATGGGAACTTCTTCTCGACCTGATGCAGGCCGGCCAGGAAGAGCGCAGGCTGGTCGGCGCGCCATGCGGCGCGGGCGCGCATGAGGACGAGCGATGGCTCGGCGAGCTTGACGCGGGCGGTCTCGGCCAAAAGGTCGCTGTAGCGGCGCGAGTTGAAGAGTGCGTGCAAACGTACGGCGCGGTAGGCGTTCGACCGTTTCGACTGGCGCGGGAAACGTGTGGCGATCCGGCCGAGCAGATCGAAGGCGCGGCCATAGCGATCGTTCCGTCCGAGTTGCTGGGCGATTTTCAGCTCGTCGTCGAACGAGAGCGAATTGAGCGGCGAGGGCGTCCCCTCGGCGATGTGATCGTATGTGTCCTCGGTGAAGCGTCCCTGCGTGAACTCGGTCAGGAGTCTCATCCGCAGCGGCGTGGCCAGATCCATGCGCCCGGCTTTTGCCAGCGATTTGGCCAGCCAGACGAAATCCTCCTCGGTGAGCGCATCGATGGGGATGGCGTTCGCCGCATGGAACGCCG
>DATLWH010000325.1:0-3314 GCA_035576505.1 Thermoanaerobaculia bacterium
CGTGGCCATCAATCGCCAGGGCGACGCGCTTCTGCTGGCCAGCGACACGCAAGTGCAGCTCGTGGCGCCGTCGCGAACGGTACAGGCACCGGCCACGATTTTCGAGCCCTGCACACCGCCGCAGGCGGGCGTCTACGTCGCCGACGCCGGCGTCTACCTGTTGACGATCTGTTCGGTCGAAGCAGGCGACGGCTCGGCGGTCGTGAGCGGCCTGGGCGGGCAACCGAGCGGATGCAACATCCGCTACGCGGTCGACGCCGTGCAGTTCCGGCTCATCGAGATCCCGTTGACCGCGGGCGAGCTCAGCCAGCCCAACCTCCTGCGCAATCGGATCGCGTACGGTTGCTTCGGGATGGACCCTCTTCGGTATGCGATTGACCCTTTTGCAGGCATCGGCTCATCCGCCACGGCGCTCGACGAGCTTCGCCCACGCACGCTTACGGACTGCGACGTTCCGCTGGCGGCGATCTACTGGACCGCGACCGCGGGACTCGTTTGGATCGACATGTGGAGCGTGCGGCGAAGGGTAGCAAGATCGAACGCCGCTGCATCGGCCGCCGCAGAAGACGACGCGCTGATGGCGACCGCCGAAGCGATGCGGGAGCAGTTTCTCGCGCAGATCGCGGACCAGACCGCGACCGGAACGTCGCCGCTCGCCGCGATGGCGAGCGACTCATTCGAGCATCTGCCGCCGGCAGGCCTGCTGCCGATCGCGATCGGCAGCAACATCCGTGCGTTCGGCTACGCGCAGTTCTTCAGCGGCATGACCTTCAAGCCGCCCGTGTACATCGAAGGAGGCGCGCTCGCCGCGCTGCTTCACCACTCGTCGCAGTTCCCGCCGATCGACGTCAACTCCGCCGAGATGATCTGGCTCTACTTCGTTCGCGAAAACATGCAGGTACACGATGGCGGCTTTGCGAATCAGCCGTACGTCGTCTTCGCCAACGCCAATCTGCCGTTCTACGGCGAATCGCGGTTCGACCGATCGCACTACGACTACAGCAACTACGTCTAGCGCCGCTTGCGGAGCAAGGAGGACCCATGACCATCTCACAAGACGTCCTGACGAGAGCCGACGCGCTCCGCAGAGGCACGAACATCAGCCTTACGGACGCGATCACGATCTCACAACGCATCGGATCGGCGTTGCCGATCGCCAGCGCGCCGGTCGGCGGCACCACCGGCGGCATCGTTGCAGGTGCGAATAGCCCCGGGCGGCCGGCCATTCCGCCGACGTCGGCCGCCGATCCTGGCGTAACGAGCGCGTCGTCCATCGTGCTGATTCCCAATGTCCTGCCAGGCGATCTGATCACAGCCGGGTTGACAAACATCATCATCAACCGCCTCAACGACGTCTACGTGCAGTTGCTACAGCTCGAGTCTGCGGCCACGTCGAACAATGAGGTCGTCATCACGTCGCTGGTGCCGCCTTCGGGCAACGTGAAGGTCGGCGATCTGCTTACCGTCAACGGTCAGAACTTCGGCGTCTCCACTGGTCTGATGCGCGTCTTCGTCGACGACACGCCGATCACCGGTCTGCAGAGCGGCTCCGACCAGCAGATCGTCTTTCAGATCCCGCTCACGTTCACCGACGTCCCGTCGAACGGCCGCCCTGCCATCGTGACGATCACGAACCAGTCGACATCCGGACAGCGAACGATCGTGCTGCAGCCAGCCCAATCGCTGGCTGGCGGCGTCGAGGTCAACGTGCGCGGAGTCCAGCCCGCAACGCCGCAGTCGAGTATCCCGGCCACGTTCGAGTTCCAGCTCGTCTCCGGAACAAATCTCGATGCGACCTACAACGTCAGCGCCAGCGTGGTGCCCAACCTCGACAGCGCCGCGGCCCGCTCCGCCGGCTGGCAAGGCTTCGTCCATATTCTCGATTCCGATCAGACGACCGAAGTGCAACAGGTGCACCTCGCGCCCAACCAGCAGAAGACGCTCTTCGTCCGCATCAACCCGATTCCTCCCAACAGCGACGGCGTCTCGTTCGACGTCACGCTGACGGTTCAGTCGACGAGCGGCAACGCCGGCGGCTCCTCGGGCGCGCACACGTACAAGGTCGGCACGCCCGCCGACGTTCCCGACACAACGATCACGATCGGCGGCCCGTCGCTCGCGACCGGGAGCGGGACCGGAAGCGCAACTGCAACCACCGTCACGGTGAACAGTGCCAACACCCATTTGAGCTATCCGGCAACGTTCACCCTTGCGGGGATCTACAACATCGACATAGTCCTCGGCAATGGCGCGGCGAACCTGAACACAGCCGTCCTCGATCCGCCTACCTCACCGCTCGTTCCGCACGCCACACTGCAGATTTTCGACACGGAGCTCCACAACCCGCAGGGTATGGCCTCCAAGAACATCCTGATCGCGCTAGGGAGCAAGACCGGTTCGACGGCCGGGAACGTCACCCTGAAAGTGCAGCGCCAGGGCGAGACCCGGATGGTCACCAAGACGATGCAGCTACAGCTCGGCTGACCCGAGCAAAGGAGTAGTCATGAAAGCCCGCATTCTCATTCCCCTTCTCGTCCTTGTTTTCGCGGCACTGGCCGCGCCCGCGTTCGCCGTCGATCCGACGTGCATACCTCCTGCGACCGGCGTTTTCGGCGACGCAACACCGCCGCACTGGTGGGACGGCACGGGCCAGGCTGCGTATTACAACTCTCCCGATGATCCACGCTGGGTCGGATCCGGAGCAATCACTCTCGCCGACGGAGCGTCGACGGAAGCGGACTTCCGCGGTCTCTACAGCGGCACCGACCTCTATCTCTCCTGGCGCGTCTATGTCGCCCCCACGGGGGTTGCAATTCAGAACCATCTCTATCTCGGATTCGTGCAGGCTGGCGGTACTGCGATGGTCATCGACGTCACCCCTCCCGATACACTCTTGGGCAATGACATCACGCCGACGATCGTCGTCCATGAACTTCAGTCAAACGGACAACTCGGCGCCTTGATCGCACCACCGCCGCCGTGGCTGACTGACGCTCGTGTCTGGATCAACCAGCCGCTGTCGAACTTCTGGGCGTTCGAGATGCGCGTGCCGACCAGCGCGATCACCATACCCGGCAACACGTTTTCCATGTGGTTCGAGCTTCTCGCCGGAACGCCCGACACGCATGACCACGCCTACACCTGGCCCGACAATACAACGGGCGAGATCATCGGAGCGGACCCCAACGTCTTCGGCGACGTGGACCATTACCCGTGGACGGATCAGTGGCAGCAGTTCCATCTCAGCACCGGACCCGGTGACACGTCATGCGCCGGGGGCGTGTCGCTCGACGTCTATCAGATCGGCGTTCGTC
>DATLWH010000326.1:0-4350 GCA_035576505.1 Thermoanaerobaculia bacterium
CGCCGCCGAACAGGAACCTGCCGCGGCGGTCGCAGATCCCTTCGCGCACGACAACGACATCTTCTCGGCCGCTCCGCCGGTGACGCCGGCGTTCTCCGCGGATATGCCGTTCGACGCACCATCCGAGGATTTCGCCGGCGAAACGCGTGCCTTCTCGCGCATGAGCTTCGAGGAGATGCAGCAGACGGCGAATGAGCCGAGCCTGCCGACGACCGCGCCGCAGCCCGCGATGCCGGAGCCCGAGGCTCCCCCGCTCGTGCCGCCGTCAATCGAGGCATCGCCATGGGACGAGGCACCGTCGGCATTCGGCGGCGAGACGCGCGCATTTCCCCGCATGAGCTTCGAGGAGATGCAACAGATGGCGGCAGAGCCGCCGGCTGCTCCGCCGCCTCCTCCGGCTCCCGAGCCGTCGCCGTGGGATGAGCCGCAGGACGATGCTTCGACGCGCGCCGTTCCCAAGATGAGCTTCGAAGAGATGCGTCAGATGGCCGAGGCGTCACAGGAACAGCCGGCGCCATTCGAAATACCCAATCCGCCGCCGGAGCCGGAAGCATCGCCGTGGGATGAACAGCCGGCGGCATTTGCCGGTGAGACGCGCGCCTTCACGCGCATGAGTTTCGAAGAGATGCAGCAGTTGTCGTCGACTCCCGCCGCATCACCCGAGCCCGAGCCCGTTTGGTCTCCGACCGCGGATCCGTTCGCGGAACAGGCGCCCGAGCAGGCCGCGGAAGAACCCGAATGGGCGATACCGGCGCCGATGCCGGAAGAGGTCAGCGAACCGCTCGTCAACAGTCAGATCACCGACGATGTGAATCCGCAGATTACCGACGTCAACCCCCAGATCACGGACGTCAACTCACAGATCACCGACGTCAACCCGCAGATCACGGATCTGACCGACGAGCAGGTCGACCGCATCGCCCGCCGCGTGGTGCAGATGATGTCGGAACAGGTCGTCCGTAACATCGCCTGGGAAGTCATCCCCGACCTTGCCGAGATGGTGGTGAAGGAGAGGATCCGCCAGCTCGAAGCGGAGGCGTGAAGGGGTTGCAAGGTTGCTGAGTTGCAGGGTTGCTGAAACCCAGTAACCCAGCAACTCAGCAACCCAGCAACCCAATGAAGATCTACACCCGCACCGGTGACACCGGCGAGACGTCGCTGTTCGGCGGCGCGCGCGTCCGCAAAGATGATGCGCGGATCGAGGCGTACGGCACGATCGACGAACTGAATTCGTTCCTTGGGATTGCGCGCGCGAGCTGGCCGTCGTCATCGTTCGATGGCGAGCTGCATCTCATCCAGTCGGACTTGTTCGATATCGGTGCGCATCTGGCGTCGCCCGGCACGTCGCGTTTCGCAGGCCCCGATCCGGCGCGGGTGGCGGCGTTAGAGCAGGCCATCGACACTATGGAGTCCGAGCTCGCGCCGCTCAAGTCGTTCATCCTCCCTGGCGGCAGCCTCGCCGCCGCGCAGCTTCACGTGGCCCGCACGGTCTGTCGCCGCGCGGAACGTCTGGTCGTCGCACTCCGCGATGCTGACGAGGCCACGAAGGCCTCGCTCACCTACTTGAACCGGCTGTCGGACTTCCTGTTCGTCGCGGCGAGGTTCGCGAACCATAAGCACGGTGTGGCCGACGTTCCGTGGACGCGGTAGGTTCCCTGGCGAGCGCTAGGGATCACATAGCCATCACAGCCATCACATAAGATCAACAAAGCTAAGTCGTGATAGATCAACATTTAGCGTTAGTGTGTAGCAGTATCGATCAGGGACGACGCTCGGATTTTCGATCACATAACTTAAGCGTAAAGCTAGTCGTCTCGATAAAGTGTGTAATTGAGACGTTTGACGTCTTAGGGAGTTCGAGCCCACTACACTTCGTCGAGAATCTTCTCGCGTCTGGCTGCGTATTCGTGTTCGTCTAACAAACCCTGTGATTTCAGAGCCGCCAGATTCCTCAGACGCTCTTCAATTTGCAGGTGGGCAGATCCCGAGGGCAATCCCTCGCGATTCGGCTGTGCTCCGCCAGCAGCGGCATTGATGTCGTTCATTAGCGCAACCTCATCGAAGACGGTCACGCCTTTTTTGTTTCGCGTTAGGTTGGAATAGACACGACCGAGTCTCAGGGTCTCCTGTCGAAGATCTGCGCTTCCTGGGGTGGCTTTCAACTGTGCCAACGACGCATGGTAAATAGACCGAGCTTTCATAACGGCATCCCGAGCTTTCGCTGATGCGTTCTCGTTGGACACGACTATCGCAACTATGCCTCCGAAAATTAGAAGCCTCATAAATATGCTGCCCATGTTTTCCATATCGTGCTCCGTCAGCATCAGAGTAACAGTACGGCTGTCTGCCTGCTAATTTCGCTCGCTTTAGCCATCATCCCGTCTATAGCTGCATTTCTCACACTCTCACTGGAATCGTCGGCACCGTGTACCCCGTCGAGAGCCCTTCTCCCCCAGCGTTTTTCAGCTGGGGGAGAAGGTGCCGAAGGCGGATGAGGGGCGTGGATCTTGCCGAGCAGCGGACTATTTACATGAATGGGCGGTGGGAAACTCATGAAAACACGCAACTTCAGCGCGAGAACCGCCCCCTCATCCGCCTTCGGCACCTTCTCCCCCCGCAAGAAACCGCGGGGGGAGAAGGACTCTCGACGAGAGGAGTGGTAGTGCTTCAAGAACGCTGTGTTCGATGTGGCGTCGGATCGGTGCCGCGTCAGCGGCACTGCAATCACGGAAGCTCTTGCGACATGGTTGTTCGGCGCCGATGGCGCTGGATCGGGGCGCGTCACGCAACTTCCCCCATTGCGTTTCTTCACCTGCATCAGGTTGCTAGAGATTTCCACTTCCATCTGTCGAGCATGCTCGGCAGACTTCCAGAGCCGCTGACGCGGTACAAAACGAGGGACGTCGGGCGTCGACAAGCCTTAGGCCGCTTCGCCGACAAAACCCTCGACGAGCGCCTACCATCCAGTCGTTTTCGATCCCTGCCGGGGGAATTTTGAGTCAGCTCCGCTGGACACTACTCCGCCTCCCTCCTTTTCGGCGGATTCGCGGAGTTGCGCCAGGCGGACCACCACAGATCGCGCAGCAGCGAGGCACCGGCAGCGAGACGCTCGGCGGCAAACGTCTTCCCTTCCGGTAATGACGGTTTGCGGAAGACGTCGAAGCCGCCGGCCTTGTCGATGCGATAGACCTCTTCGACCAGTGCGTTCGACTGGCGGATGAATGTGATCGCGGTGTCGAAGTAATCGGTGCGCAACCGCGGCGCGGTCATCTTCGTCACGATGTCGTTCGTGCTGATGGCGTGGGAAACGAAGTCGGACTCGAAACGCGCGTGGATCTGGCAGTCGTTGGCGTAGCCGTTCGGGTTGGGCATGATCCAGCCGTTGTAGCTGATCGTGTCGTGCAGCGGGTTCGAGGCGTCGGCCACGAAATGCCCCAGGACGCCTGAGTCGCGGACGATGTCGCGCTCGATGAAGAGGCGGTCGGGAGACCCCGGCACCGCGCTGCGCCACAGACGCCATTCGACGGTGAGCTGCTCGCACATCTCGGCGATCCTCCACGGCAGAAAGCCGGGATCCGAGTTCCGGATGCCGTACCGCCGCAGCGTGCCGGACGTGGTCAGGAGCGCCAGGAACGAGTATCGGTCACGTGGCAGTTGAAGGGCGGCGATGTACTCGTAGTTCATCACGTGGTCGGGAGCGTTCGACGCGTCGAGCGCCGGTCCGCCGCCCCGCCAGCGGTCAGGGTTCGGTCCAAGCCAGACGAGCTGCGGGAACTGGCGGTAGAAGAACTGCGGCATGTCGGTCGGCAGCCCGAAGGTAGCTGCCTCGTTTGCCATCAGGTGGCCGGCCTGGCCCCAGGCGAAGGCCGGAACAGCGCCTAGTGAGAGGAGAAGTGCGAGGAGGATTCGTTTCACGGAGCGCGCATTGTAGTGAAACGAAAACGGCCCCGCGTGACGCGGAGCCGCTGATCAAAATCCAATTGGTCGGGGCAAGAGGATTTGAACCTCCGACCTCACGGTCCCGAACCGTGCGCTCTAACCAGGCTGAGCTATGCCCCGGGAGTTCAAACACGCCGGAAGGCGCGAAAAAGAGACGCGGATTCTAGGGGAACCGCGCAGCCGGGTCAAACCGGACCCCCGCGAGGTTCATTCCGTCAGAAGCGCACGGCCAGTCCGGTGCTGACGATCAACGGACGGACGTTCATCGTCACCGACGACGATGTGCCGACGAATGTCGCCGTCGACTTCGATTCGACCGGGATGTAGCGCGCATCGGCGAAGAGGCCCCAGCGCTTTGCAAGGTTGAATTCGAGCCCGCCGTCGACGACCAGTCCGGTGGGATCTTTGAAG
>DATLWH010000327.1:0-6139 GCA_035576505.1 Thermoanaerobaculia bacterium
CAGGCCGAGCGCAGCCAGCTCGCCAACCGCGACCGCGCCCTGGCCCGGATGGAGGAACTGCTGGGCGATGCCATCGCTGAGCAGGAGACGCGCAAACAGACGCGCATCTCCCGAAGCCAGAAGCGCCGGCGGCTCGAGGACAAGAAGCGGCGCGCGGAGACGAAGAGGCTGCGCACACGGCTGGAGTAAGCTGTCCTCATGAGCGCACTCAAGATTGTGGCCATCCTGCTGATCGTGGCCGGCATCGCCGGACTGATGTACGGGAAGTTCACCTATACGAAGGCAACGCATGAGGCCAAGCTCGGCCCCATCGAGCTGTCGGTGAAGGAAAAGAAGACCGTCAACATCCCCCTCTGGACGGGACTGGCCGCGATTGTTGCCGGTGCACTGCTGTGGTTTGTGCCGAAGAAGACATAGCCGGCATTTGAACCTTTCGCCACGCCGTTTCGTCGAGAGTCCTTCTCCCCCGCGGTTTCTTTGCGGGGGAGAAGGTGCCGAAGGCGGATGAGGGGGCGGTGCTCGCGCTGAAGTTGAGTGTTTTCATGAGTTCCCCCGGCCAGTTCATCAGAAATAGTCCACTGCTCGGCAAGGACCAGCGCCCCCTCATCCGCCTTCGGCACCTTCTCCCCCCCGCTGAAAAACGCGGTGGGGAGAAGGACGCTCGACGAACACTGTGACTGCGATTCCACTTAGATGGGGGAAATGCAGGATAGGCCGCGAAGGCCCGCGAATCTTTCCGGTTATAGTCGCCCCCGATGTGCGGCATCTACGGAATGGTCGCGAATGGCGCGGCGCTGCGATACCCGGAAGTCCTCGGCTTCATGGGCGAGGCTCTGCGGCACCGCGGGCCGGATGGGCATGCTGCATTCACGCGGCCTGACGCGGTCATCGGCACGGAGCGCCTGCGCATCATCGATCTTCATGAGCGCGCGGACCAGCCGTTCGCCGCGCCGGGATCTCAGGTATGGCTCGAGTGCAATGGCGAGATCTACAACGCCGCGGAGATCCGCGCGCGCTTTCCTGACTATCCGTACCGCTCGCGCTCGGATGTCGAGACGATCCTGCCGCTGTATCTGCAGCGCGGAGTGTCGGCCATTCCGGAGCTGGACGGGATGTTCGGCCTGGTCATCTGGGATGCCCGGACGCAGCAGCTCATCCTGGCCCGCGACCGCGCCGGAGAAAAGCCGCTGTTCTACGCCCACGTGCGCGGCGAAGTGATCTTCGCGTCCGAGCTTCAATGCATTCTCCGGCATCCCGACATCAGCCGGGAGCTCGATCCCGTCGCCATCGGCGAATACCTTCGCCTCGGCTACATCCCCGAGCCGCGCACGCCCTTCCGCGACGTCCGGCGCGTTGAAGCCGGCACCTTTATCCGCTTCAGCCATGGGGATGAGGAGACCGTCCGCTACTGGGACCCAGCCTCATTTCGCATCGAGCGGATTCCGGCGCGCGATGCCGTAGCGGAGACGCGGCGCCTCGTGGAACGCGCGGTCGAAAAACAGGTGATGGCCGACGTGCCTGTCGGCGTCTTCACCAGCGGCGGACTCGACTCGTCGATCCTGGCCACGCTGGCCGCGAAGTTCATCGGTGTCGACAAGGTCCACACCTACTCGGCGGCGTTCGCGGAGCAGTCGTACGACGAGAGCCCCGTCGCCGAGGAGCTGGCCAAGCGGATCAGGACGCGCTATGTGCCCGTGCCGACCGATGCCGGCACGCTGATGGAGGCGCTTCAATGCGTGGTCCGCGGCGTGGCCGAGCCGCTGGCCGATCCGGCCATCCTGCCGACGTTTCTCCTGGCACGCGCGGCACGGCAGCACGTCAAAGTCATCCTCAGCGGCGAAGGAGCGGACGAGCTGTTCGGCGGATATCCGACGTACATCGGCCACAAGGTTGCGCCGATGTACGACGCGCTGCCGTCGTTCGTACGGGCGGCACTGCGCCGGGCCGTACAACGGGTGCCGTCATCGACGAAGAAAGTGACGCTGGAGTTTCTACTCAAGCGTTTCGTCTCCGACGCCGAGAAGCCATGGATCGAGCGGCACCTGGCCTGGTTCGGGACCGGTCTCTCGATGGACGTTTACAAGCTGCGGACAGAGCTCCCGGAAATGCCCGCGGCCCCATCGAGCGCCGATCCGCTGGCCGGCGCGATGCTGCTCGACTACCGCAGCTATCTGCGCGACAACCTGCTGGTCAAGGTCGACCGGGCCACGATGCTGTCCTCTGTTGAAGCGCGCGCGCCCTTCCTCGACCGCGACGTCACCCGTTTCGCCCTCTCTCTGCCTCCCGACCTTCGCCTTCGCCGTTTCGAGACGAAATGGGTGCTGAAGAAAGCGGCGGAGCGCTGGCTTCCGAAAGACGTGATCTATCGCCGCAAGCGGGGCCTGAGCGTGCCGATCGCCAGCTGGATCAACGACGGCTTGCGGAGCGAAGTCGACCGTCTTCTCGCGCCGGACCGTTTGCGCGCCCAGGGTCTGCTCGACGAGGCCCATGTCCGCGAACTGCTCTCCGCCCATCGCAGCGGAAGAGCCAACAACGCCAAGCCGCTGTGGGCGTTGATCGTACTTCAGTACTGGATCGAGAACTGGGCGGCGTAGCTAAGAATCGTCCCGCTCGCGAAGTGCGAGATCGCGAATGGCCCGGTCTTTCGAGAGGAAAAGCGTCTGTTTTACCTCTTCGGCAAAACCGTTGATGCAAGCGCCCACGAGATTGCCCAGCTCGGCCACATCGAATGGTTTGCGCAGCACTCCGGAGACCAGGTTGGGATCGACTTCTTTGAATCGCTGATCGGCGTAGGCGGTGATGACGATGATGATCGGCTTGATCAGCGGCGGGTTCTGTTTCAGCCACTCGATCACACCGAACCCGTCCATTCGAGGCATCATCAGATCGAGCAGGATGACGGCGTACTCCTGCTTCTTGATGCACTCGATCGCTTCGAGCCCATCCGCGGCGGTATCGACCGTGAAATGCTCACGTTTGACGATCGTGGAGACGAGTTGCCGGATCGACCGGTCATCATCAGCGACCAGTACCCGCTGGTGTTGCGCTTCCTGCATCTTCTTCGTCATACGAATAAAACCGTAGCTCTGCCGTATCTGCAAGGAAGATCCATGCCATCAATCGACGAGGGACTCCTCGATACGGATCTCCGAGGTGAGGGTCTTGTTGACGGGGCAACGCCTGGCCACGTCCAGCATGCGCGCCCGCTGCTCGGGCGTCAGAGTACCGATGAGCTTGATGGCGACGGTGAAGCGGTGGATGTAGCCGGAGTCGGTGAGGCAATCCGCGCAGTCCTTGGCATGCATCCGGTCGTTCTCGATTCTGATCTCCACCCCCTCGAGCGGGATCTTCTCCCGGCTGGCCACGACACGCATGGTCATCGAAGTACAAGCCCCGAGGCCGGCCGCGAGAAAGTCGTACGGCGTCGGCCCCGCCTCGGTGCCTCCCGCGCTGGCCGGCTCGTCGGCAATCATCCGATGAGGCCCGGCCTCGATCTCGTTGCGTAGCGTGTTGCCGGAACGAACGATGACTGGCTGCATCGCGACCTCCGTAGTTCAAGAGCATCGTAATCGATTGGCCGAGCAACCTCGCTGGTAGCCGCGCACTTCAATCCGTTACTCCGTCCGCTGTCGGCTCATCCGCGTGCTAGGCTCGAGGCCTCGATCTCGCCACGCGAACCGCGCAACGCCGAGAGCTCGATCGCAACGCCGGTTGCCACTCCCAGTTTTTTCGAGATGAGTGGCGATGTTCCGGATGCCCTCGAAGAGCGTTGCCAAGCGCGGCGGAGATCCCCTGCTGTCATCAACCGAGTCACTCGGATTCGAACGCAGTCTGCCTGGAGGCATCATGTCCATTGAAATCAACCGTGAATCGAGCAGCCGTTCCCTGCGTAACACCGCCGTCGCAGTCCTTTTCCTGATCGCTTGTTCCGGCGTGGCCATGGCCGCACCGGTCATCATCTACAGCAGCATCCCCGCTCCCCTTCCGCCGAACGTGCCGAGCGAACCGTTTCAGGCCGGCCACGCGGCCGAGTTCGGTGATCTGGTCCAGTTTGCGGGCACCATTCGCGGCCTGACGCACGTGACCTTCCTGATGAGCGACCACGCTCAGGCCACGGACTTTCCATCGTTCCCCGGCGCCTCGGGCCCGTCCTGGAACTATCCGCTCACCCTCAATCTGTACAACGTGGACAACAGCGGCGGGAACCCGCCGCAGCCGGGCACGCTCATCGCCACCCGGACGCAGACCTTCGCCATCCCCTGGCGGCCGGCGCCAGACCCGACCTGTTCCGACCCGACCCGGTGGCGGGCCAGCGATGGGAACTGCTATACCGGGGTGGCCTTCCTGGTCACCTTCGACTTCACCGGGACCACCGTGCCGAACCAGATCATTTACGGTCTGGCGTTCAACACACAGACGTTTGGGGCCAATCCGGTCGGATCACCGGGACCGTACGATTCGCTGAATGCCGGGTTGGCTCAGGTTCCGCCGACGATCGGGAGCAATCCCTTTCCGGACAACGCCTTTCTGAACTCGCCGGACAACTCCGGCTACAACGATGGCGGCGCGGGAGGGACCGGGACATTCCGGCGGGATCCTTCGACGATGCCGACACCATCCACCACCTGGGCGCCCTTCAGCGGCGCCATCAGCTTCGAGGTCGGGGTGGCCGATGTCGCGGTGACCAAGAACGGCCCGGGGATCGTGGCCGCGGGCAGCAACATCTCGTACAGCGTAACGGTCACGAACAACGGCGGCAGCGACGCGCAGACCGCGACGCTGACGGACACCCTCCCGGCCGGAACGACATTCGTCTCCGAGTCCCAGGGCTCCGGCCCCGCATTCATTTGCACGAATCCCTCGGCTGGCGGGACCGGATCGGTGAGCTGCACCATCGCCACGCTCGCCAGCGGCGCCTCGGCCACCTTCACGCTGGTCTTCAACGTCAACGCAAACGCCGCCGGCACCACGCTCAGCAACACCGCCACCGTGTCGTCGCCGACGAACGATCCCGTCTCAGGCAACAACAGCGCGACCTCCACCGCCAACGTGGTCGCCGCGGCGCAGTTGCCAACGTTGTCGCAGCTCTCGCTGATGCTGCTGGCGTTGGCCGTGAGTCTGATCGCCGTGACAAAGCTTCGGTTGTAGAGGTTGCAGGGTCTCGCGGTTACGCGGTCTCGAAGTCTTGTGCGATCCGGCAACCGCGCAACCGCGAGACTGCGGAACCGCGAGACCCCTAGGCCGGACTCTCCAGTCCGACCTACGCTCGCGCGCCGGTTGGAGTCTTGCACGGAACTCTCGGCGATCGCGCCGAGCAGAGAATCGTTCAATCCGGGCGATGGATAGCCGGCCGGCGCGCGCGCCGATGAACAATACTGCACGCCGTGAGATGACGATGCGCAGACTCCCCATACCGGTCATGTCAATGCTGACGATCCTGATCGTCGGAACCGCCTGCCTCGGAAACGAGAAGGAAGCGCAGGCGCAGAAGAAGCCGTCGCAGGCGAAGCCGCTGCCGCGCGCGGAGACGGCCACGCCTTCCTCACCAGATGCTGCTGCCGGCGCGTACCGGGCGATTCTCTATCCGAAAGGCGTGCCGCGTCGCCGGTCCATCGAGACCGGAACCATGGAAACACCGTCGTTCGACTTCGTCGCCGCGGCGAAACTGCGGCCGGCCGGCCGCACCGTCGTCCTTTACGCGGAGGAAATCGCGACGAGAGCCTACTCAGACCACGAGTACCACGTCTTTCTTGCCTCGGTGGATGATGCGGCGAAGCGCGTGCTCGACCGCGTTTCGCTCACTGACATGTTTCCGCTGCAGCTCGAGTTCCCAGGCAACTTCATCAACCTGGACGGCGTGATCACAATGCTGGACGTTCCCTCGCACAGACTCCTCGACGTGACGACGCTGACTTCACTCTCGGGGAGTGGCGGGATCTCCGCGATGTCCGATTTTTTCTTTACCGTCGACGGCAGCGGAAAGCTGACGGTCGTCCTCCAACTGCCGGTAACCGGCGGGTACGGCCGCGGCGGCTGGAGTTGGGCGAGAAGCACCTCGTCGGAGCTGTTCATCGCTCCGTCTGGTGACGAGATCGCCATCGCATCCTGGACGATCACCCGGACGTTGGCAAAGTTTGGC
>DATLWH010000328.1:0-2297 GCA_035576505.1 Thermoanaerobaculia bacterium
TAGTTAAGAACGTAGGTCGGACTCTCCAGTCCGACCGCCCGGCCGGGTTGGAGAACCCGGCCCACGTTGAGCAACGCAAGCCCTATCTCTCATTCAAGCTCGACTGCCAGGCCATCCGCGAGCTTCCGCTGCCGCGCCCGATGTTCGAGATCTCCGTCTATTCGCCGTCGATGGAAGGCATCCATCTGCGCGCCGGCAAGGTCGCGCGCGGCGGCATCCGCTGGTCGGACCGCCGCGAGGATTTCCGCACCGAAGTCCTCGGCCTGATGAAGGCGCAGAACGTCAAGAACGTCGTCATCGTGCCGATGGGCTCGAAGGGGGGATTCGTCGTCAAGAATCCCTCTGCCGAACGGGCCGTGTTTCAGAAGGAGGGCGTGGCCGCCTACCAGACATTGCTGCGCGGAATGCTCGACATCACCGACAACCTCCGCGGTGCCGATGTCATCCCGCCGCGCGACGTCGTCCGCCGCGATGCCGACGATCCCTACCTCGTCGTCGCCGCCGATAAGGGCACGGCCACCTTCTCCGACATCGCCAACGCCATCTCAGCCGAGTACGGCTTCTGGCTCGGCGACGCCTTTGCCTCGGGCGGCAGCGCCGGCTATGACCACAAGGAGATGGGCATCACCGCACGGGGGGGATGGGAGGCGGTCAAGCGCCACTTCCGCGAGCTCGGCGTCAACATCCAGCGCGAAGACTTCGCCGTCGTCGGCGTCGGCGACATGTCGGGCGACGTCTTCGGCAACGCCATGCTGCTCTCGCCGCACACGAAGCTGCTCGCGGCGTTCAACCACTCCCACATCTTTCTCGACCCGAATCCCGATCCCGTGGTGAGCCTGGCCGAGCGGCGGCGGCTGTTCGACCAGCGCCTGAACTGGAACGGTTACAACACCGCGCTGCTCTCGCCGGGCGGCGCGGTTCTGGAGCGGAATGCGAAGACGGTCACCGTCTCGGAGCAGGTGGTCACTTGTCTCGATCTCGAGAAGAAGACGCTGGCGCCGGCCGAGCTGATGAAGGCGATCCTGCGCGCCCGTGCCGACCTGCTCTGGCTGGGCGGCATCGGAACGTACGTCAAAGCGAGCGATGAGGACCACGCCGCCGCACGCGACCGCGCCAACGACGCCATTCGTCTCGACGCTGCCGATCTGCGCGTGCGGGTGGTGGGGGAGGGAGCGAACCTCGGTTTCACCCAGAGCGGCCGCATCGAGTACGCGCTGTTGGGCGGCCATATCAACACCGACGCCATCGACAACTCCGCCGGCGTCGATACCTCCGACCACGAGGTCAACATCAAGATCCTGCTCTACGACGCCATCGAGCGCGGCGAGCTGGCCGGTATCGAGGAGCGCAATACCCTTCTCGCGGCCATGACGGATGAAGTCGGCCAGCTCGTTCTCTGCGACAACTACGAGCAGACCCAGGCCATCTCGCTCACGCAGGCCCTCGGCGAGTCGGTGCTCGATGAACAGGCCCGCTTCATGCGCGCGCTCGAGCGCGCCGGCCGCCTCGACCGTGCATTGGAAGGGCTGCCCGACGACGAGACCATCGCCCAGCGTCACACCGCGCACATCGGCCTGGCGCGTCCCGAGCTTGCCGTGCTCCTCGCCTACAGCAAGATCGTCCTCTACGCCGATCTGCTGGCCAGCGACCTCCCCGACGATCCGCTCCTCGTCGAAGATCTGGTCCTCTACTTTCCCAAGCCGCTGCGCCAGACATACCGCGGCACGATCGAACGTCACCGCCTGCGCCGCGAGATCATCGGCACGTACGTCACCAACAACATCATCAACCGCATCCGACCGACCTACGTCTGGCAGATGACGGAGGAAACGGGCAAGAGCGTGGCCGACGTCGCCCGCGCCTTCACGATCATCCGCGAATCGTTCGACCTCCGCTCGCTCTGGACGGAGATCGAAGCGCAGGACAACGTCCTGCCGGCGCGCGTTCAGATCGAGATGCTGATCGAAGTGGGGCGTCTTCTCGAACGCGCCATGAGCTGGTTGCTCATCAGCGGTTACGAGAGACTCGAGACCGCCAGGTACGTCGGCGAGTTCCGACCTGCCATCGCCGCGATCTCCGACAAGCTGCACGACATCCTTCCCGCCTCGCTCCTCGGCGCGCTCAAAGCGCGGCAGGGCGAACTGGAGATGGATGGTGTTCCCGAGCGCGTCGCCTACCGCATCGCCAGTCTCGGCGTGATGGGAGCAGCCCTCGACATCGTCCGTCTTTCGCGCACCGGACGCCCCGTTCAGGATGTGGCCAAGGTCTACTTCAGCGTCGGCGCGCGCTTCGGGCTG
>DATLWH010000329.1:0-8864 GCA_035576505.1 Thermoanaerobaculia bacterium
CCGGCAAGAAGAAGGCTACGAAGAAATAAGGACGTTGTCGGTTGTCGGTTAACGGTTGTCGGAGCCTCTGACCACCACAACCGACAACTGGATTAAGAATCTGTTCTAGAGATCAGAGGATATTAATGGCAACTGCACGAGCACCGAAAGCTGGAGCCCGCCGCGCGGGAACGAAGAAGAAAGAGCGGAAGAGCATTCCGCACGGCGTGGCGGCAATCAACGCCTCGTTCAACAACACGATCGTGGCCATCTCCGATCCGATGGGGAACACCCTGTCGTGGTCGAGCGCGGGCCGGATCGGCTTCAAAGGCTCGCGCAAAGGGACGCCCTTCGCCGCTCAGGTTGCGGCGCAGAATGCCGCCCAGCTCGCGCAGGAGCACGGCGTCCGCTCGGTCGATGTACGGGTCAAGGGCCCGGGCGCGGGACGCGAGTCCGCCATCCGTGCTCTGGCCGCGTCCGGACTCGATATCAAATCCATCAAGGACGTTACGCCGATCCCGCACAACGGCTGCAGGCCGCCGAAGAGACGCAGAGTCTGATTTTTCCGGTGCGTGTAGCACCGGGCAGTTCCGTACGGCGCGCAGCAGCCGTCGTACACGCGACGTTCCATGGTGGGACGGGCGCGAAACTTCAGGAGGCATAGTGGCTCGTTACTCGGATCCCGTTTGCCGGCTCTGCCGGCGAGAGGGAATGAAGCTGTTTCTGAAAGGGGACCGCTGTTTCAAGGATAAGTGCTCGATCGAGCGCCGCAACTACGCGCCGGGTCAGCACGGACGTCGCCGTTCCAAGGTCCTCGGCTACGGAATCCAGCTTCGCGAAAAACAGAAGGTCAAGCGCATCTACGGCCTGCTCGAGCGCCAGTTCCGGCTCTATTTCCAGCGCGCCGCGGGCAAGACCGGAATCACAGGCGACAATCTCCTTCGCCAGCTCGAGCTGCGGCTCGATAACGTCGTCTACTCCCTCGGATTCGCCGCGTCACGCGCCCAGGCGCGCCAGCTCGTGCGTCACGGCCATATCGAAGTGAACGGCAGGAAAATCAACATCCCTTCCTACCAGGGCCGTAAAGGGGATGTCATCCAGGTTCGCGAGAAGAGCCGCAAGAATGACCAGATCCGTCAGGCCGTGGAAACGGCCAGCGGCCGCGGGATTCCGTCGTGGCTCGAGCTCAATCCTGATCAGTTCCTCGGGCGTGTGAACGATCTTCCGAAGCGCGAAGACATCCGCCTGCCCATCCAGGAACAGCTCATCGTCGAACTTTACTCGAAGTAAACAGCGCTGGCTGTCGGCTCTCAGCCGTTGGCTGCCGGGAACTCCCGGGCAGCCAATCGCCGAGGGCCGATGGCCGCTACAAGCGAGGAGGCTGCTCACATGTTGTGGTCAGATTTTCAGAAACCCAAAAAGCTCGATTACGATCCCGAAACTCTCACGCCGAATTACGGTCGTTTCGTTGCCCAGCCGTTCGAGCGCGGCTTCGGTACGACGATCGGCAATGCTCTCCGGCGCGTGCTGCTCTCTTCGATCGAGGGCGCTGCCATCACGGCTGTCCGTGTCGAGGGTGTGCTCCACGAGTTTTCATCGCTCACAGGCGTGGTCGAAGACATGACCGACGTCGTCCTGAACCTCAAGCAGGTGCCCTTCCGCATGCACGGCGAGGGTCCCAAAACGCTTTATCTCGAGAAGAAGGGGCCTGGTGTGGTCACGGCTGCCGACTTCGAGGCCGACTCGGATGTGGAGATCCTCGACCCCACGGCGCACATCGCCACCATGTCGAAGGAAGGCTCCCTCAAGCTCGAGGCGCGTCTCAAGCGCGGCCGCGGTTACCAGGTGGCCGACCGTAACTCCGACGGCGATTTGCCGCTCGGTTACATCCCCATCGACTCGATTCATTCGCCGGTCCGCCGCGTGAACTATCACGTCGAAGGTGCCCGCGTCGGCCAGATGACCGATTACGACAAGCTCGTCATCGAAGTGTGGACCAACGGCGCGGTCTCGCCGCAGGAAGCCGTCGGCCTGGCCGCCGACCTCCTCGGCGATCACCTCCGCATCTTCAGCGCGTTCGAAGCGCGCGGCGAGGAAGCCGAGGATGTGGCGATGCCGGAAGTCGATCCGCGCATGGCCGAGATGCTCACCAAGCCGATCGAGGAGCTCGACCTTTCCGTCCGCTCCGCGAACTGTCTCAAGAACGCCAACATCCGTACGCTTGGCGACCTTGTGCAGCGTACCGAACGGGAGATGCTGTCGACGAAGAACTTCGGCCGCAAGTCGCTCGATGAGATCAAGGACGTTCTCGCGTCCCTCGGTCTGTCCTTCGGCATGACGAAGGCGCCTCGCGGCGCCGAGATGCGCGACTAGTCATCGCTGGACGAGGAAAGGGAGGGGAACGCAATGAGACACGGAATGGTCAATCGCAAGCTGGGACGTACGAGCGCGCATCGCAACGCGCTCTTCCGTAACCAGCTTGCCTCCCTCATCGACAGGGAACGCATCATCACTACGCTGCCGAAGGCGAAGGAACTGCGCCCGCAGATCGAGCGCCTGGTCACCCTGGCCCGCACCGATAGCGTTCACAACCGCCGCCAAGCCGTGCGCGTCGTAGATGAAGGTATGGTCGCAAAGCTGTTCGAGAACCTCGGGCCTCGCTTCGCGGACCGTCCGGGCGGCTACACCCGCATCATCAAGCTCGGACCCCGCCGCGGCGACGCCGCCGAGATGTGCATCCTCGAGTTCGTCGGCTACCAGATCGAAACCGAGACAAAGGCCGAAGAGACCCCGGCAAAGGCTCGCAAAGCCGCTCCGAAGAAGGAGCCGAAGGCCAAAGCGAAAGCCGAGCCGGACGAGGACGAGGAAGAAGCGCCCAAGAAGAGCGCGAAGAAGCCTGCAAAGAAGGCCGCCGCGCCCAAGAAGGCGGCAGCCAAAGAAAAGCCGAAGAAGACAACCACCAAGAAGAAAAGCGGCAAGTAAGCCGACCCCCGAAGGCCCGCCTCGCGCGGGCCTTCGCATTTCTGGGCTCGAACAACAACAGGAAACGTCCAGGGGACACCGCTCGGCGAGGACGAACTGTCTCTTGTGGGAAAGGTGACTGCAGCCAATCGTCGGGCATCGTTGGGTTCAGTGTTTACAGCCGTACTCGTCGCAGTATCGTTGTCAGGTCGCCATCCTGTACCGGTACGGCCAGCGAGGCGTCGCGCGCCTTTGCGAGGGCAGCGCAGGCGGGAGGGAGGCCGAACGAGCTATCGATGACGACGGCGTCGATCGATTCATCGCGGGCCAGGTCGATGTCGATCGTCGCCTCCGATGCGCCGCGGACTCCGATGCGGTGCCAGCCGGGCGCGAGCGCGCCGAAGCGGCGTGTCATCGGCGGAGGGACGGTGCCGTTGACGCGTAGCGCCGCGAAGGATGGCGCGCGGAAGAAGAGGGCGATGCGCGGCGCGCCGCGGGTGGAGTGAAGCAGCAGCGTCAGGTGCCGGCCTCCCTGGTGCTCGTCGCGCACAACGCGCAACTCCGGAGGGGTCAGGCCGAGCGCGGGCGCGGGGGCGGTGAACGTCCGCCACGGCGGTACCGTCCACTCGTTGACCCTCTGCGGCGTTGGATTGAAATGCGCCGCGCGCTCGATCTCGGGACGCAGCCTGTCCGTCTGCCAGTGCGGCGTGACGCCGTCGTCGACATACTCGACGTTGATATGACGCGGCGAGCTCGCCTCGTAGGTCGGGATGATGAGCGCCATGGCGATGCATGTGATCCCTCCTGCCGCGATGGACGCGTTGAGCGGACGGCGCAAGCTGCTCATGCCCGCGAGGAACGGCGCGAAGACCGTTGTCACGAGCGCGATCAGGACTGCCACGACCGGAAGGATGGGCCGGCCGATGGCGTCGTAAAGCGCCACCCCGAACGGGAAGATGAGCGTCGCGGCCACGGATGCGCAGATGATCGCGCTGACTCCGTCGCTCAGCCTCAGAACCGCGCAGAGAGCGCAGACGACTGCCGGCACGATCACCAGATAGCTGCCGCCCGGAAGCACGATGGAAAGCGCGACCGCAATCGCCGACCAGCAGATGGCCTGTCCGAGGAACAGGCCTTCCACGCCGGCGAAGGCGACGAGGCGCTGGGCCACGAAGATGGCGGTACCAATACCGATGAACCAGGCGGCGGCGATGGCAGGACCGGGATGCGCCACCCACACAGCACCGCCGGAGCGCAGGCCTGCCAGCCAGGTGCCGAGCAGTGCGACCAGCAGGGCGGAAACGAGCGCAAGAAAGAACGACGCAACTCCGATGGTGATGGCGCGGGGCCTCGTCTTCAGATTGAAGGCGGCCACGAGCAGAACGATCAACCCCGCGATGGCGATGCCGAGGGAAAGAGGCTGCGGCCACGAGACGACGAAGAACGTCAGAACATCGAACCAGACGGCATTGCCGCTGCCGGTCTGCCGAAGATCGGTGGCCGCAAGCGCGCGCGCCATTGCCAGGACATGATCGCCATGATGCTGGACTGTCGACGGCGTCACGTTCGCGAAGTTGTCGAGCGGCGTGTGGTAGTGGATCGGTTGGCCGATGAAGCCGAAGCCGACGCCACCAAGCCCCGCCCGCTTGAAAACAGTCAGGTCGGTGTCGTTCGGCAGCAGTTCGTAGATGTCGTAGTAGAGCGAGCTCGTGGCCGGACGGGGCAGCGAATGGGTGATCACACGGGCCAGCCAGGCGTTCCGGCGGCTGGTCTCGAAGAGGAAGCTCGGTCCATCGGTGCCGCGCGCTTCAACGTTGATCACGGCCGCGGCGCCGCGAAGCGCGGCCGCATCTGCGACGAAGCCTTCCGCTCCGAGAAGTCCAGTCTCTTCTGCGTCCGTAATGAGGTAGACGATCGGATTGCGGAAGCGTTCATTGCGCAGGGCGCGGGCCGTCTCGACGAGCACGGCCATGCCGACACCGTCATCCGATACCCCGGGGCCAGCTGGAACAGAGTCGTAATGCGCCGCCAGGACGAGAGCATCAGGTCGGGCATCGCCCGGGACGCGCGCGATGACGTTCGCGACCGGAGCGCAGATCACGGGAATGCATGCGAACGATCGCTGGATCGTGACGTCATAGCCGAGGGCACGGAACCGCGCGGCAAGCCGTTCCCGTACAGCGTCGTGCGAGGCTGTTCCGACGGGGTGCGGTACATCGCCACCGAGAATCTCCCGCTCGAACGCAATGCTCCGGGCGGCGGAGAACGACGACAGTGGCGCCGTCTCCGGCAGCGGTGCGGGGCCTCGAATCCTCAGGAGCAGCACCCCGAGGATCGCAGCGAGCATGGCGAACAGAAGCGCCGTCGCGCCGCCGCGTTTCACGAACCGGATTGTAGCTGCAACCTGCGGATCTGCGGGACGTAGTAGTGGATTAGTCGATTGGTAGATCAGTAGATTAGTGGATTAGTAGATCAGCGACACCTCACTGGAATCTACCTCTAGCCACTGATCCACTGATCGACTGATCCACTGATCCACTGATCCACTGATCTACGAATCCACTGATCGACTCGAACCACTACCGGAGGAGTCCTGCATGTACAAGCGCATCCTGCTCACCGCCTTCCTCACCATCGCCGCCGCGGCAGCGAACGCATCGACCCTCGACGAGACATTCGACCGCACGTTCGACGTCAAGCCGGGAGCGGTTTTCGCTCTGACGAACCTGAACGGGCATATCACCATCCGCGGGTGGGACCAACCTCGCATCCACGTGCATGCCGTCAAGCACGTCGAGAGCCGTGACGGCGATGCGGCACGCGACGCCATGAAGGCGCTGACGCTGGCCCTCTCGCAGCCCAACGGCGGTCTGCGTATCGATACGAAGTACCCGAAGATGAACAACGGGATCTTCGATTGGATCGCCGGTACGAGCGTGAATATGTCCGTGTCGTACGAGGTGACCGTGCCTCGGACCATGGATCTGAAGCTCGAGAACACGAATGGCGCGATCGAGGCCAGCGACGTTCGCGGTTCACACAGGATCGAGACGACGAACGGCCACATCACGCTGGCCCGCTGCGCCGGTGACGTTGAGGCGGAGACCACGAACGGCTCGATCGAAGCCGAGCTCACGGCTGTGAATACAGGCCACGGCATGCGCCTGGAGACGACCAATGGTCATATCACTGCCACCCTTCCGCGTACGTTTGCAGCGCGCATCGACGCGTCGAATACCAATGGATCGATCGAAACCGACCTGCCTGTGACGACGGTCGGTTCCCACGATAAGCATTCGCTCGTCGGTACTGTGAACGGCGGAGGCCCTGAGCTTCGACTCCGCACGACGAACGGCTCGATTCATATCGAGACGAGGTAGGGTGTCGGGAGTCGGGAGTCGGGAGTCGGGAGTCGGAGAGAGTTATTGCGTTAGCCAGCGAGTGAACCTAGCCTTCGACACCCGACACCCGACACCCGACACCCGACACCCGACACCCGACACTTTTACGCGTGTACGCCCGGCGCTTCGTGACCGCTGGCGTTCACGTACTCAACGTACGATCCGCCGTAGACCCGCGGGGCGGCTCCGCGCTCCTCGGGGAGCTCGAGCACGCGGTTGGAGAGGCCCCGCAGGAACATGCGGTCATGTGAGACGAAGAGCATCGTTCCGTCGAAGTCGTGCAGCGCTTCGACGAGCATTTCCTTCGTGGCCAGATCGAGATGGTTGGTCGGTTCGTCGAGCACGAGGAAGTTCGGAGGATCGAGAAGCATCCTGGCCAGGACGAGGCGGGAGCGTTCCCCACCGGAGAGTGAGCGGATCTTCTTCTCGACCTCGTCGCCGGAGAACTGGAACGCTCCGAGGAGGCTGCGCAGCGTTCCGATCGACTCGAGCGGGAAGTCTTTCTGGATCTGCTCCCAGACGGTGAGATTCGGGTCGAGGACGTCGAAGGCCTGCTGCGAGAAGTAACCCATCTTCAGCGAGGCGCCCAGGCGCACGTTGCCTCCGTCCGGCTGCAGCGAGCCGGCCACCATCTTCAGCAGAGTCGATTTTCCGGCGCCGTTCTTTCCCATGACACACCAGCGCTCGCCGCGGCGCACGAGGAAGTCGAAGCCGTCGTAGATCGTCCGCGTGCCGTAGGACTTGGAGACGCCCTTGAGCACCGCCACGTCGTCACCGGAACGGGAAGGTCTTCGGAAGTCAAACTTCATCGTCTTCCGTTTTTTGGGCGGCTCGAGTTTCTCGATCTTGTCGAGGGCCTTGACGCGGCTTTGCACCTGCGCCGCCTTGGCGGCGTGAGCGGCAAAGCGGTCGATGAACCGCTGCTCTTTGGCCAGCATCGACTGCTGCCGCGCGTAGGCGGCCTCGCGATTGGTCTCGCGGATGACGCGCTCCCGTTCGTAGAACTCGTAGTTCCCGGAGTAGGTGACCAGGTCGCCCTCATCGATCTCGACGATTTTCGTGACGACGCGGTTCATGAACTCGCGGTCGTGTGAGGTCATGAGAAGCGAGCCCTCGTAGCGCTTCAGGAAGTCTTCCAGCCAGATGATCGATTCGATGTCGAGATGGTTGGTCGGCTCGTCCATCAGCAGCACATCGGGGCGGCCGAGGAGGACCTTGGCCATGGCCACGCGCATCTTCCACCCGCCGCTGAGGGCACCCGCGTCGCCATCGATCCGGTCGTCTTCGAAGCCTAGACCGTGCAATACCTCGCGGGCGCGGGCCTCGAGCTCGTAGCCGCCGAGGTGGGCGTAGTCCTCCTGCACATGGCCGAAGCGATCGAGGATCTTGTCCATTTCACCGTTACTTTCATAGGTACGATCGGGGTCGGACATGGCGTTCTGCAGCGCCTCGAGCTCGTGGTGCAGGTCGCCCAGGCGTCCGCTGCCGGCAATGGCTTCGTCCAGCACGGAGCGGCCGGACATCTCCTCGATGTCCTGCCGGAAGTAGCCGATGGTCATTTTCTTCGGAACCGAGACATCGCCGTCGTCGGCTGATTCCTCGCCGACGATCATGCGGAAGAGGGTCGTCTTTCCGGAACCGTTCGGACCGACCAGTCCGGCTCTCTCGCCTGGATTGAGCTGGAACGATGCGTCGACGAAGACGAGCTGCCGGCCGTACTGCTTGGAGATTCTGCTGAGGCTGATCATTAACGCCTGAAAGGACGCCTGAAAGAACGCGCGGCAGAACGCCGCCGTCGATGAGGAGATTTCTCGCGGCAAACACGCGCACCGGCAAGGGCCGGGAGCGTGTGCACGAGCCCGTCGCGATCGATGCGGTATCGAAAGTAGGCCGGTTCGATACCCAGCCTCGGCGCCACGCGTGGCATCACGATCCGGACCGGCAGAACGCGCGACGCGAACGGATCGGCTGGACTTGGCTCGAAGGTGAGCGTCGCGCTCAGGACGGCGGCACGGATCGGGCCGATGGGATCGGAAGGCATACGCTGATGGGAGAACCGTTGGGACGTGCTGTCATTCCGCTCAGGCGAGCAGACGTACCCCCAATTCCTGCGGAGCCCTGGGCAACCCGTGCCGCCTGCCGAGGCCGGCCCGGGAATGAACTCCTTGACGCGCTCTGTTCGCCAGTGTTACCGTTTCACCCCCTTCCGCGGGGAAGGTGTGTGGTTGTCTTTGAATGACGTTCGGCGCTGAGCTGTTCTCACCTGGCGCCGCGGTCCTCCGAAGATCGAAATCTCTAGTTTCGTGGTGTGTTCAGGAGAGTCATGCGTACGTATTTCCCTAAGCAGGGCGACATCGAGCCGAAGTGGTTCATCATCGACGCCGAGGGCAAGATCCTCGGGCGTCTCTCGACCGAGATCGCCCGGATCATCTCCGGCAAGAGCAAGCCGACCTACACCCCGTTCCTCGATACGGGCGATCATGTGATCGTCATCAATGCCGAGAAGATCATCCTGACGGGCAA
>DATLWH010000330.1:0-2566 GCA_035576505.1 Thermoanaerobaculia bacterium
GGAAGCGCTGGCGCGCGCCCATGACGTTGCCCTCGTGGTGGCGCAGCCGGACAAACCAGCCGGGCGTGGGATGAAGTTGCATGCGCCGGCGGTGGCGGTCAAAGCGCATCAGTTGGGATTGCCGCTGGCGCAACCGGCGAAGGTGCGCAACCCCGAGTTTCTCGAATCGCTGGCAGCGCTACGGGCGGACTACGGCATCGTCGTCGCCTACGGGAAGATCCTGCCGACAGACCTGCTGGCCATTCCCAGGCTGGGATGCCTCAACGTACATGCCTCCGTTTTGCCGAAGTATCGCGGCGCGGCGCCGATCCAACGCGCCATCGAGCACGGCGAGACGACGACCGGCGTGACGATCATGCGCGTCGATGAGGAGGTCGATCACGGTCCGATGCTGGCGTTCGCGAAAACGATGATCGGCCCCGATGAACGGACGCCGTCGCTGTCCGCGCGCCTCTCGCGCCTCGGTGCGGAGGCACTGGCGCGCGCGCTCGCGGCCATGCCCCCCGAAGTGCCGCAGGACCACGCCGCCGCAACCTACGCGCCGAAGATCGAGAAACGCGAAGGGGCCATCCATTGGAGTGAGACGACCGCGGCGATCTACAACAGGTTCCGGGCCTTCGATCCATGGCCGGGCGTCTTCGCCGGCGATCTCAAGCTGATCGACATCGCGCCCGCACACGGTCACGGCGTACCAGGGACGATCCTCTCTTCCGCTGCCGACGGCGTCGTGGTCGCGACCGGCGACGGCGCGCTGCGGCTGATCACGGTGCAGCGCCCTGGGAAGGGGCCGGTGAGTGCAAAGGCCGCCTTGAGCGCGACGAAGTCTCTCCCGTGAGACGGCGGAAACGTGAAAAACGAACGAGAGCGCGCCTTACAACTCCTGCGCCGCATCGAGCGCGAGTCCGCCTACGCGTCGCTGCTGATGACGAACGACTCCGGTTTCGTGCGCACGCTGGTTCTGGGCGTACTGCGGTGGCGATCCCGGCTCGACTTCGTGATCGATTCGTTCGCGAAAGGCGCCGTCGAACCGGAGATCCGCGACATTCTTCGACTGGGGGCCGTGCAATTGATATTCATGCACGTCGCGCCGCACGCTGCGGTCAGCGAGACGGTGGAACTCGCGCCGCATCGAGCGCGCGGCTTCGTCAATGCCGTCCTTCGGCGGATGGCATCGAAGAGAAACATCCCGGAGCCGCCGGACGTCGCCACGCGCACCGCCCATCCGCAATGGCTCATCGATCGCTGGACCGGGTTCTACGGCGCGGAGCGGGCGGCCAAGATCGCCGAGGCGGATCAGGAACTGTCCTTCCCCGACGCCATGACCGATTCGCCCCCACCGGACGCCACCGCTTCGGAGCTGGTGCCCGGCATGTGGAAGCTGACCGGATCGAGCGCGGAGGTCGAGGGTTTCGTCCTCGACGAAGGGAGCGCGGTCATCGCCGGCATCGCCGCTGCGGCAGGTGACGATGTCCTCGATCTTGCCGCGGCACCGGGTGGGAAGTCGCTGGTGATGCGCGCCCGCGGCGCGCACGTCGTCAGCAACGACATCTCCATCGCGCGGCTGCGGCCCTTAATGGGAAAGGCGGGCGGCAGGTCGGACGCGCTCGTCGTCAGCGACGCCCTGCACCCGCCGTTTGCCCGCCAGTTCCGCGTCGTTCTGCTCGACGCGCCGTGCAGCGCCACCGGCACGATCCGCAAGAACCCGGAGCTCAAATGGCGACTGGCCGAAGCGGATCTGGCCTCGTTCGCATCCCTGCAGCGTGCGCTGCTCCGCTCCGCGCTCGATCTTGCCGCGGAGACCGTCGTCTATTCGACCTGCTCGCTGGAGCCGGAAGAGAACGACGAGGTCGTCGGCGATCTCCTTCGCGACCGTGGCGACTTCATCCGCGGCGATGTGGCCCCACTCGTGAACGCAAGCGTAGCGCGGTGGGTGGAGAACGGCGTGCTTCGGCTGACGCCGGAGGCGGGCACCGACGGCTTTACCGCGCACGTGTTGCGGCGTTCGCTTATCATCCGCCGCTGATCACGAATGGCGCGCGACCTCCTCATCGGCAACGGCTCACTCGTCATCGGCTTCGACGCCGCCTACCGGCTCGCCGATTTCTACTTTCCACATGTCGGCCTGGAGAATCACGCCGGCGAACGCTTCCGCTTCGGCGTTTCCGCGGACGGCGTCTTTTCCTGGGTCGAGAACGATCCATGGCAGCGCACGCTCACCTATCTGCGGGAGACGAATGTCACCGACGTGAAGTGCGTGAACGAGGACCTCGGCATCCGTCTTCGCTGCTACGACGCGGTCGATTCCGAGGCCAATGTCTATGTCCGGAAAATCGTCGTGCGCAATCTGCGCGGCGAGTCACGGCGGGTGAAGCTCTTCTTTCACCATGGTTTCGAGCTCTACGGCAGCCCGAACGCCGACACGGCGATGTATGACCCTGATTCCCGGAGCGTCATCCACTACAAGGCCAAGCGCTACTTTCTCGTGAGCGGCGCCACCGACGCCGTTTCCGGCATCGATGAGTATTCGTGCGGCCGGGCCGGTATCGGCGACAGCGAAGGGACGTGG
>DATLWH010000331.1:0-3350 GCA_035576505.1 Thermoanaerobaculia bacterium
CAGATCGCGCGCGGCGCGGTTGACGAAGACGATCCGCCCGTGATCGCTGGTCAGAATCATCGCCAGCGGCGAGGCCTGCAGCACCGTCTCGAACAGCAACTCCCGCTGCACCGACTCGTTCCGCTGATTGCGCAGCACGTCGCCGATATCGTTGTAGACCGTGACCAGATCGGTGATCTCGTCGCCGCCGGTGACGTGCAGCCGGAGGCTGAAATCATCGTCGGCGAAGCCGCGCACCCCGTCCACCAGCGCCCCGAGGTTCCTGCGGATGCGCCGCAACGGCGAACGCATCGTGATGGTCATGATGACGATGCCGAGGATTAGCAGCGCGCCACCGAAGAAGAACGCGTTACGCGGTGAGACGTGAAACAGGAAGTAGACACCGAGCGCCGCGGCGATCGCGATCACGGCGATGGTGGCCGTGAGATGGAGGGCGATGGTGCGCGTGAGGTGGCGTCTCATACTGTCATTCTGAAGCGGTTGCGAAAAACACAACCGGGCGATTTGTCATTCTGCGAGTCTGTGAAGACATCTCGATGCCGTGTGGTTTGTCATGCTGAGCCTGCCGCAGCCGCTGAGCGAGCGTAGCGAGCGAAGAGCGGCGGAGGACGGCGAAGGATTCCAATATTCGCTGCATGGGGCAGAAGCGCGGCAGCGGTTTGTCTTGATCGAACGTCACAAAAACCACAGTTTCGCTCTTGCCCCAGGCAGCGCATCTGGAGATCCTTCGCCGTCCTCCGCCGCTCTTCGCTCGCTACGCTAGCTCAGCGGCTCCGGCAGGCTCAGGATGACAAATCGGAATGAGCCAACTCGTTCGACAGCAATGTGTTACGATCAAATCTGTGACGAGCCCAGTCGCCCGTTATCCATCGTGGCGTGGTTTCGCCGCGAGGCAGAGCGGGCCTTAATAACAAGTTGGGCGGCTCGAATGGAACTGCCAATTCTCACCGTTTTCGTCGACGCGAACGTAATTAAGCTCGCTAGCGAGACGGACGTTCTTATACCGCGACAGGATACGATCGAGTGGGGAGGCAAGAAACTAGAGATCACTGCTCATGACTTCGGAGTGCGGAGGGAAGTGGACCTTCTTCGGGAAGGTGAACAGAAACGGGAAGCGATGTTGCTCCGCAAAGTAGCCGAGGAAGCCGCGGCCGGCGCAATTCGACTGATTACACAATCCGAAGTAGTCGATGAGTTGGCGACCTTGCCGTGGGCTCGCGGTGCCCGCATTTACGATGTGCCGATCGAGTGGATTGATGCTCCGGTTGAATACAGCCGAATAATCGGCCGTGTAGTCCCGAGTGCACCGAGCGAGCGACGAAACGATTGGAAAGAAAGCATGGTCGAATTCATGTTGGACCTCGACTTTCCTCGATACAAGCAACTGCAGCTGGCGTGCGGTGCGAATCAAGGCCAGACAATTAACGAGGATCAGTTGATCGACGCTTTCCATGTATGGTGCGCAGAAGGAGCGGGTTCGACGCACTTTCTGACTCTCGACTTCGCACTCATCAAGACGGTACGGCAGCATCGCCGATACCCTCCTCGCGTGAAGCTGGTTAAGCCATCGGAACTGCTCTACGACCTGTGGAGCGCCCGAAGTGCCTAACGCTCAACCGGGCGTAGACCCGCGACGAGAGAGTCCCAGGAGCGATACTATTCGGCGTGCGGGTCCACGCCGGTTAGCGCTTGGCGGTTAGCCGTCACAGCACGCCGACCAAGAAGATGGAAGATATTCCTGGACACAGCCTGCCGGACTACACGGAGGCTTCGCGAAACGACGCGCTGTTCCACTACACGACAGCGAGTGGACTCATAGGAATCTTTCGCGACCGTGAGCTCTGGACAACCACGTATCACTGCGCTAACGATGAAACGGAACTAGCCGCCGGCAAGGGCGTTTTGGAACCGCTGTTTCGGGAGAAGACGCTCGAATTGATCCGCTCGAACGATGCTCGTGTCGTCACATTTCATCACCGAGGCGTCGACCCCATGGAGTACGGCAACAAGTTCGAGGGGACACTCGTTGGGCTGGCACTCAACTCCCTCTCTGCGTTCATGTCATGCTTCTGCAAGCCGAATGGACAGGAGGACTTTCACCATGGGCTGCTGAGTCAATGGCGCGGGTACGGCACGGACGGCGGATATGCTCTCCACTTCAGTCGCGAGAAGCTCGTTGCGGCGATCAAGAGAGCAAAGCGAGCCGACGGCTTGAACTATGAGCTTCAGGATGTCTACTACGCCGCCGAGAATACACTGAAGGCAGAGGTGCTCAAGCACGCTGACGCCTTCGTCTCGGCATATCTTCGATTCTTGGATCATTTTGCGGAACCTCTTGAATTTCGCATGCGAACCGTTCCTAATCTGCTGGCTGATCTGGTCAACGGTCCGCTCGAGGCCCTACTCGATTACCTGATACACACAAAGAGCAGCCACTTCGGCGAGGAACGCGAGTGCCGGCTAAGCCTAGTTCAACTCATCCGAGCAGGGGTCGCCAGCCTTCCGGTCAGCTTCTTCAACCGGGGCGGTTTGTTGGTACCGTACACGAAGACTCCCGCGAGCTTTGACGTCCTTGAGTGCATCGAATGGATCGTCATCGGGCCAGGCCCTCGGATGGAAGCCAGATTCAAATCCGTAGGCCACCTCATCAGGCAGTCGGGACAAAGCATCAAGCTACGCGTGTCGCATATTCCGTTCACTCGCTTCTGATGGTGCTTGGCCGCGATGAGAAGAGCGAGGTGAGCGACGGCTAATTCTCGCGCGGCTTATCGCGGCCGTTAGGCTTTCGCTCTCATGTGCGTATCTCCTCAAACGAGCCGGCAGGAAATCGACCGGGCGCGCTTGCGCGCGCCCGGTCTCCCTCCCTCCCATCACGTTCACGCCTTCGGATTGCCGGACGTTCCGGAACCTTCGGGTGGCGGTGTGCCGGGTGTCGGAGACGCCGGCGTATTGGGAGCCTGGGCCGCCTTCTTGCGGCGGCTGAAGCTCTTCAATCGCTTGATCTCCTGCACGTGCGGCACAAGCACGGCGTTGGCCGGGTCGCGCGCCAACTGCGAGCCGATGTTGTACGCCTGCCCGGCGATGAGGGCGATGCGCTGGCGGCGTATGAGGTTCGCGCTGGAGACGCCGTTCAGCATCGTCCGGAGCTCATCCTCCACCGCCGTCCAGCGGTTGGCCTCGTCGTACATCTGGCGCACGTCGTCGGCCGGCTGACCGACGGCCTGCGCGACGTTGGGAAGCGCGCCGATCACATTGATCGACGCTTGCAGAATGGGATTGGACGTGCCTGCACGGCGGCGCAGCGATTTGCGCTGCGCCGTCGTCAGCGGCGTCACTTCCCCCATCTGCGT
>DATLWH010000332.1:0-4891 GCA_035576505.1 Thermoanaerobaculia bacterium
AAGTCGATCATCCGCAGAAAATGCCCGGTCGGCGCCGTGTCGACGATGATGGCGGCCTGCCCGTCGTCGGCCACGAGATCGGCCAGGCGTGTGATGGCGAACAGCTCGTCGGCGCCGGGAGGGGCGATCTCGACAAGCTTCCTCATGGCATCCGCGTCGTAAGCGACCGTCATTCCGCCAGGGGTGATGGCGCCGATGGCGCGTTCGATCTCCTCGCCCAGGCTGTCGCGCAAGCGGCGCCACTTCGCGCGCGTGTCGATCGTCTCCACGGTCAGATTCGCCGGTGGCGCTTCATGAGCGAAGACATCGCGAAGCGTGTGCGCGGGATCGACGGAGATGACCGTGTACCTCCTGTCTGGCGACCGCGCCGCGAGCTGCAGCGCGATCGAGGCCGCGGATGTGGTCTTGCCGACGCCGCCCTTCCCCGCGAGAAACGTGAGCCGCGCAAGGGTTACACTGTCTACGTAGGTCGGACTCTCCAGTCCGACCGGGCGGGGGCGCGGGCGTTTCGTCAGCGCGGGCCGGACTGGAGAGTCCGACCTACGTGACGCATCGTTGCTCCACTGTTCAATCGCCTCCGCCGTATCCAGCGGCACGCAAGCCCTCGGCGCATCTACGACCGGTGCGAGCCTCTTGCGTGCCGCCTCATCGCGGCTGCGGTCGCAGTCGTCATCGGTCACAGCCCGATTCAGCACGACGAACGGCACATCGATCCCATCTGCCCGCACGTCGCGGACCAGCCGTTCGGTCTGCTCGACGACCCACGTCTCCGCCAGCGTTACCACCACGAACCCAGCTCGTGTGGAATCGGTGAGGAGATCGCGCCGGCGCCTGGCATCGGCCTCGAACTGTTCGATGAACGCATCCATCGCATCACGGACATCGCGTCGTGTGAACTGCCGCACCATGCCACGATGCTTGGCCTGCATCGAGTCGAGCGCATCGGCGAACTGGCGGAAGTGATCGGCGGACGAGAGCATCCGGAGCGTGTGCCCGGTTGGCGCCGTATCGACCACGATCGTCGTATCCGCGTGTTCTTCGGCGAGCTCACCGATGCGCATCCAGGCCATCAGTTCGTCGACGCCAGGAAGCGACAACTCGAAAAACCGCCGCAGCTCCTCCTTGTCGAGGTACGTCCCGCGGTCGCCGAGCTCGAGAAAGCTTTCGAGGTTGCGGTCCAGAAAGCGCTGGTAGAGCGCGGTTGCGTCGAGCGCCTCTGTACGCAGCTCGCCGTGAAGGATGTCGCCGAGGTTTGAGGCAGGGTCGGTAGTGAACAGGATGACCGGGCCGGATTTCGAAAGGTGCAGTGCCGCCGCGATGGATATCGTCGTCTTGCCGACGCCTCCCTTACCGCCGATGAGGATCACCCTGCGGCCGGCCAGTCGGTCAAACGCCGCCGCGAGCGTCACTGGCCGTATCCGGTATAGATCCCGATCCCGCCGTCGCCCTCATCGTCGCCGCGCTGCTGCCGCGCCAGCTCTTCCCTGCGTGCCCGGATTTCGCGCAGCGCCGTGAAGACCTGCGCCTCCTGTTGCACGTAGTCTTCTTCGCTGATGTCACCGACTTCCAGCATCATCTGCAGCTCGATGAGGCGTTCCTTCCACGGCTGATCGTTCAGCAACTCCTCGTCGGCCATCGTCTGGATCTGCTTCATGATCCAGTTGAAGCCCGCGATCGGGAGCTTGAGGGGAAGCATCAGGATGTCGTCGAGAAGGAACATGTGCGGGTTACCGGGTTGCAGGGTTGCTGGGTTTCCAGGTTGCTCAGCAACGCAGCAACTTAGCAACCCAGTAACGCAACAACCTACCGCTCCGCTCTCTCCAGCTTCAGCCGGATGTTCACGAAGTTATACGGCGGCCAGGGGCCCGTGTAGAGAAACGACAGCTTGTTCTCGTACTTTTTGGCGATGTCGGTGATCTGATCGTCGAAGGCCTTTGTCTTCTCGCGGTCGACGAGGAACGCGGCGTTCAGGATCATCTTGTCGCCGATCGGTTTATTCGAGCGTGAGGCGATGGCGGCGTCGCGGAGCGCCTCGTAAATCTCACTCACGTACGCGTCGGCCTTGGCCTGCAGCGCCGATTCGACGACGCGTCCGAGCTGCATGCGCGAGAAATAGGTCGAGGTTGACGTGTTCGACTGGATCTCTTCCTTCAGCCGACGGATTTCTTCATTCTCGTTCTCGATCTCGCGGATGACCTGGTCCTTGTCCCAGTTCACCTTCAGACCGAACTCGATCTTCCCGTCCATCTTCTGCAGCACGTCGGAAAGAGCGTCATAGGTTCCCTTGAGGAACTCCTTGATGTCGTTCTCCGTGCGAAACACCGTGCCGAAGCTCATCGGCAGCACGGTGAAATCCTTCATCACCAGCTCGTTGACGTGCTCGTGCGCGAGCGCGTTTTCGCGCGTCGGATCGAAGACGATCAGCGGGCAGTTTGAGACGACAGCTGCGAATTCCTTATAGGGAACGGTATGGACTTTATCGCCGCGTCCGCCGATGCCGACCGGCCCAAAGTCACGCGGAATATCCGTCTTGATGATGCAGTAAACGTATTTGCCCTGCTCCGTCTCAGGTTGCTTCGCCTGCGCTTGATCTTCCATGTCAACGGGCCTCGCGAGATGGCGTGAAGCATACAATACAAAGGATTTGTCAGTCCGCCGTCTTGTCACTCGGACCGAGTCGTGGTTCCACAAAAACCAGCGCCGACTGCCGTGGCGCGATGGCTACGATCCCTACAGCGTCTGGGTCTCGGAGGTGATGCTCCAGCAGACCAGAATGGAAGTCGTCCTGGGGTACTTCGAGCGCTTCATGACGCGCTTCCCCAGCGTCGCTGCGCTGGCGCGCGCGAGCGTTCATGATGTGACCGCCGCCTGGTCAGGACTCGGGTACTACCGCCGCGCCCGCATGCTGCGCGATGGAGCGATCGACGTGGTGACCCGCTTCGGCGGCACGATCCCGAAGACGGTCGATGAGCTGGTATCGATTGCCGGCATCGGCCGTTACACCGCTGGAGCGATCGCCTCGATTGCGCACGGCCGGCGTGCGCCGATCGTCGATGGAAACATCACCCGCATCGTGGCTCGTCTTTTCTCGATCAATGCCCCGCTCGGTTCGCCCGCGCTCATGCGTGAGGTGTGGCTTCGGGCCGAGGAAATGGTGGCGGCATCGAAGTCGCCGCGCGATTTCAACCAGGGGCTGATGGAGCTTGGAGCGCTCGTCTGCACACCGCGCAATCCGTCATGTGATCGCTGCCCGCTGCGCAGCCAATGCGAAGCGTTCGGGAGCGGAAGGGTCGATGAGCTGCCGCGACCAAAAGCGAAGACGGTCACGCGCGAACTTCGCATCACGCTCTATCTCGTCACCGATCGCGATGGCCGCGTGCTCATGCGCCGCGAATCCGGGCGGCTCATGCGCGACATGTATCACCTTCCACACGGAGACACCGCGCTCCTGACCGGTACTCCGCTGCGCATCGGCGCCGCCGCGCCGGTCGGAACCTTTCGGCATACGGTCACGAACCGCCGCATCACGTTCGAGGTGTTCACCGTCGCGCGCCGTCCCCGCGCACGAGGGAGCGAATATTCCTGGATTGATCCGGCTTCGCTCGCCGGCATCCCCCATCCCTCATACGTACGCAAAGCGTTACGGCTCGCCGGAATCGGCAAGTGAGGGCTTGCTGTTCGCGGAGAGCATGAGACTTACCATCGCCGCCGTTCTGCTCGCCGCCGCTACAACCCTGCACGCCGACTCGCGCAGCTACACGATTGCGAAGGGCGGCAACAACGTCGCCGAGTTTCACGCCGAGGATACCTACGACTCGTTTGACGGAAAGACCACCGATGTCATCGGCACGATCGTAGCCGATCCCGCCAACCCGTCTGCCGCGAGCGTGCAAATAGCCATCAACGTCGATGCGCTCGACACCGGCAACGGCCTTCGTAACAAAGAGATGCGCGAGCGCTACCTGGAGACGGCCAGGTTCGGCACCGCCACATTCAAATCCGTCAGCGTATCCGGTCCGGCGTCGATCGCCGCCAACCAGCCCGCCGACATGAGCGTAACCGGCGATCTGACCTTGCACGGGGTCACGAAGCGGATGACCATCCCCGTCCGCGTCGTCCTTCTCCCCGATGGCCGCATCCACGCGACAACGAGCTTCAAAGTCCGCATGCCCGACTTCGGTATCAACGTTCCCCACAACATTCTCGTGACCGTGAATGATGAGGTTCCGGTGCGGCTGGATGTGTGGGCGGTTGGGAAGTAAAGTACAATACTCCTGTACAGTTTTGCGGAGGCCTCATGGCGATTGAACGGACGTACACGCAAGCGCGCGCGAATCTCAAAGAGCTTCTCGACCACGTAGTTGATAACCGCGAGGCCGTGATCATACGCCGCCGCAAGGGTCGGGACGTTGCGATCATTGCAGCACAAGAGCTCAGCGGCCTGCTGGAGACCGTCCACCTGCTTCGCTCACCCAACAATGCGCGTCGTCTTCTGGACGCGATTCAACGTTCGCAGCGTGGCAAGGGAAAGCCGACGTCCATCCAGGAGCTTCGAGCCAAATTTGGACTTGACGACAAAGAGTAGCGGCCGAAAAAGCCGCGACGCTGTTCTGGATCCCGACTTCCTGATGGACCTGCGATGGTGGGTGCGAACGGATCGGAAGGTTGCGCTGCGTCTCCTCGACCTAGTCGATGCGATTCTTCGCGATCCCTTCCACGGCATCGGCAAGCCGGAGCCTCTCAGCAACCTCGGAAGCAATATGTGGTCACGCAGACTGACGCAGGAGCATCGAATCGTCTATCGCATATCCGCTGACCGAATCGATTTCCTCCAGGCCCGCTATCACTATTAAACTCTCCCCATGCTCGGGCGTGTGGCGGTTGCGATCTC
>DATLWH010000333.1:0-3950 GCA_035576505.1 Thermoanaerobaculia bacterium
ACGCTCGTGGTGCTTGCCACGCCGACGGGCGTAGTCGTTTGTTTGCTCTTCCAGAGGAAGTAGCCGCCAACGCCGAGGATGATCACAATCGCCGCGGCGATGCCCAGCATCATTCCGCTGTTGCTCTTTTTCGGCGCGAGCGAGCCCGGCGAGATCTGGCGCTCCATCATCGTGGCTTCCGCGGCGCCGGCACCGCCCCACTTCTGCTCGGCCGCAGTTGGCGCGGCCTGCGACGTGAAGCGCTCCATCACGGTGGCGTCGTCGCTGCCGGCGCGTGTTCCGGGAGCGCCCGGCATCGTGCCGCCCGGAAGAGGGGTGGGGCCGACGTTGCGCTCCATGACCGTGGCCTCGTCGCTTCCGACCTTCGTTCCGGTCGGACCGAGGCGCTGGCCCTGCATCGACTCAGCCTGTGTCGGCTGACCGGTCATCGTCTGCTGTGTGCTCTGCTGGCCGCTGAATGTTCCCGACGGGCCGGTGGTGAATTTCGGAAGCTCAGCCAGCGTCCGGGCTCCGGAGAGGGTGATCATCCGTTCGCCGAGGCCGTATTTCGCATCGGGCGGCACCGTGTTGCGAATCGCTTCGAGAGCGTGCTCGAAATCTGCCGCCGTGGCGTAGCGGTGATCCCGGTTTTTCTCGAGCGACTTCATGATCACCGACTCGAGGTGTGGCGGCACTTTCACGGCCGGATTCAGCTCGTGGATTGGCTGAGGCTTCTCGGTGACGTGTTTGAGGATGTAGCCGTGTGGATTGGTGGCCTGGAACGGCGCGCGGCCGGCCAGCATCTCGTACATGACGATGCCGAAGGAGTAGAGGTCTGAGCGCGGGTCGAGATGCTCGCCCTCCTTGAGGAAGCCAGCCTGTTCGGGCGATGCGTATTTCAGCTTCCCGAGGAACATGCCCGTCTGCGTGAGGCCCTGCCCTCCCTCGCCCTCGGCGAGTTGTTTGGCGATGCCGAAGTCGATGACCTTCACCGCCAGCTTCCCATGGTGGTCCTGAGACAACATGATGTTCTCGGGCGAGATGTCGCGATGGATGAGGCCCATGGAGTGGAGATGCTCGAGACCGCTCAGCGCCTGGATGGAGATCTCGATGGCCAGCCGGGCGGGCATCGGCCCATTCTGCGCGATCCATTTCTGAATGTTCGTGCCGTCGATGAACTCCCACACCATGTAGTAGGAGCCGTCGTCGAGCTGGGCGAAGTCGTACAGCATCGCCAGGTTCTTGTGTTTGATCATGGTCGAGGTGCGCGCCTCCTGGAGGAAGCGCTGCATGCCCTGATCGTCGGCGGCGACGTTCGGACGCATGATCTTGATGACGCGCAGTTCGTTGAGATGAATGTGGCGGACTTTGAAGATCTCACCCATGCCGCCGATGCCGAGGCGGTCGAGGATCTGGTACTTGCCGTCGAGCAGTTTCGACGAATAGGTACGCTGGAACACCGTCACCCGCTCGCCGCAGGCAGGACACTGTTCGAGGCTGACGTCGATCGGTTGTTTGCAACGGAGGCAGTTGATTTGGCTCATGGCATCCCCGTAGTGTTCTCGCGGGAGTCGGGGGTCGGGCGTCGGAGCACGCAGACTCCGACACTGGACGTCCAACTCCCGACTCCCGAGTGGATTAGTCGATTAGTCGATCAGGATTGCGCTGCGGGAGTCGGGAGTCGGGAGTCGGAGCAATGGCTTCGTGCTCCGACCCCCGACCCCCGACTCCCGACCCCCCATGTTCCTGATCTACTAATCCACTAATCTACTGACTTCTCAACACATAACTACACGCCGGGTCCGCGCCGAAGCGCACCACGTCTCCCGGCTTCAACACGGCTTTATCGATGCGCGTGTTGTTCACATATGTTCCGTTGGCTGATTTCAGATCTTCGAGCGTGCATGCCCCACCGTTCATGGTGATGCGCGCGTGGCGGCGCGAGACGGCCGGATGAGCGAGCACGACCGAACAGGTGCGGTCGCGTCCCACCATGATGCTGTCGCCCTGCAGCGCGTGTTTCTCGTTTGCTTCCGGCTTGACGTGCACGAGCTGAAAGTGCTGAGGCGCGGTGGCGTTCGCTGCCAGCGCCGGGATGGGCCGGATCGTCGGAGTGTAGCCGGGGCGGAGGTTGTACTCCTCGAGTGCCTCGAAGAATTGCCGCGCGGACTCGTAACGCTGTTCCATACGAGGATGCATGGCCCGCAACACGATCGACTCCAGCTCCGCGTCGATCTCCGGCCGCAGGGCACGCAGACCCTGTTTCTCGCCGCGATAAATGGCGTCGATGAGTTTTGGCAGTGAGCGGCTGTTGAATGGCAGCGTGCCGGTCAGCATCTCGTACAACACGACGCCTGACGAGTAAACGTCGCTCTTGGCCCCGGCATCCTTCGGCTCGCGGATCTGCTCGGGTGACATGTAGTGCGGTGTACCGAGGAGGAAACCGGACTTCGTCAGCACCGTCTGTCCGCTGCCCGTACCGCCCTCTTTGATCTTGGCGATCCCGAAGTCGGTGACCTTGACGACGCCGGCGGTCTCGCGGATCAGGTTCGCCGGTTTGATGTCGCGGTGAACGATGCCTTTGCCGTGCGCGTAGACCAGCGCTTCGAGAAGACATTGCGCCGTCCCGATGGCGTCGGCGATCGGGAGCGCGCCGCGCTCGGTGAGGAGCACGTCAACCGGCGTCCCTTCCACCAGCTCCATCACCAGAACGGCATGATCCGCGTTGTTGATGAATTCGTAGAAGCGGGTGATGTAGCGGTGGCGCAGCTTTTCGAGGATGTGCGCTTCTTTCACGAAGCGCTTTCTTGCTGTCACCTCGCCGGCCAGCTCTTCGCTCATGACCTTGAGGACGACGATGTATCCCTCGGGGAGGATCTCGTTTCGCGCGATCGTCCGGCCGACGTAGACGTGGCTCATCCCGCCTTCTCCGAGCTCCCGCTCGATGCGGTAGTTGCCGACGACCTGGCCGATCATTTCAGGACGCCCTCTTCATCCCAGTAAAAGCCTTCGTTGCACAGCGGCATGAAAAGAAATCTGTGAGAGCCGACGCGGACGACGTCATTCGTCGCCAGATCGCGCCGCGGCTCGATCTCCGAATCGTTGACGTACGTTCCGTTGGTGGAGTTGTGGTCCATGAGGATGAACCGCCGTTCCTCGGGGCGGAAGACGAGGTCGGCGTGATGGGACGATGCCTGGTCGTCGTTGACGACGATGTCCGAGCGCCGGTCGCGGCCGAGAACGTTGCGTCCGATGCGTACGGGGAACGACTCTCCCCGCGCTGCGCCATTGAGGCCGATCAGCCAGCCGACCACGTAGCGCTTTGGCTGTGCCAGCGGATCGAGCTTCTGAACGGCCACGGTGCGATCCACCGGTTCGGACTCGAAGGCGACGGCGGCGTCGCGGCGGGCCATCGTCGGCGGTGGCACCACGGTCGGACGGCGCGGCGGTTCAGGAGAGACCGCGACCGGGCGCTGTCCCTCCGGAGCACCGAACCTCGTCGGCCGTACTACGGGAATCTCGGACTCGGCGTTCTCGGCGGGGCAGTACGGACAGAGGTCCCAGCTCTCATCGATGAAATGCCCGTTCTCACACCGCTTATCAGCCACGTTCAACGCCTCACGCATGGAAGGCGACCGCAACCGCATTGCGACCGCCGAAGTAGATGATGTCGCCGTCCTTCAGGAACCGTTTGTCGATTTTCTGGTCGTTGACGTACGTCCCATTCGACGAATTCCTGTCGATCAGCAGCACTTTGCCGTCGATCGAAACCACTTCTGCATGCAGCCGGGAGACCTTCGGGTTCTCCAATACGATCTCACACATTGCCGATTCCCGTCCCACGCGGATGCCGGAGCCGCCAAGGCCGAGGCGCTCGCCGGCGCGGGGGCCGTTGAGGATCGTGAACTTCCCCAGCATCAGCGGCGTACCGGCTGGAGCGCTGGACGGCGAGACGACGCGCTCGGTGGTCA
>DATLWH010000334.1:0-2152 GCA_035576505.1 Thermoanaerobaculia bacterium
GATGTCGACGGAGTGGCGGCAATCGTTGCCGGAGGGGTTCCGATCACCGCTGGCGTAATGGTCGAGTCTGCCTGTAATTTGCTCGAAATTCGCTGTGCCATCGCCCGAATCGACGGTTTATCGTTATGTTCGATGCCCTTCAGAATTGCCTTGGCACTCTCCACCGAGTCGGCATAGGGACTGGACGGATCATCGAAGAGCCGCGCCTCCACAAGAGTGAGCGAGACGTTCGCGTAGCCGCCTTTTTCGGCATGCGCATACACGCGCGCGACGGCTTGTCTGCCGATCTCGTCGAGCTCAATCGTCTTTGAGGCGCCGGGCTCGAGCCAGGCATCGATCTTTACGGTCTGGAACTTCTTTTCCGCCGATTTCTGAGGCAGTGACTCCACTTCGACGCGGTCGATATAAATGTGGTGATTCTTTGCCAGCACCATGCGGCGCGACGGAACGCTGACGATGAGCCGGAACGCAAAGGCGTCGCGCAACTCCAGCACGGACTCGTTGTGCTCCGGATCGACGGAGAAGGTGTCGGACTTGCGGCGTGCCTCCATCCGGTCGTAGCTGGCGTACTGGTAGGTACCATCGGCGTGGCGGCCGCGGAGCAGGTCGATATCTTCGTTGACGATCCGCCGGAGCACGTCGCCGGGCAGGTCGTTCGTACTCGCCTCCGCCACGCGGTCGACGACCTTGGCATCTGCTGCAACGCGGGCCACGGGGACCTGCGCAACCGCACTCGTTGCCAGGAACACGACGGCGATGACGGCACGTCTCATTTCACGATCTCCTGCATCACGCTCAGGCCGGGCAGTCCGGCGCGGGAAAGGCCAAGGTGTTCGCAGATCGTCGCGCCGAGGTCCGCGAACGTGGCGCGTGTACCGAGCGGCTGCGCCATCACCCGCGGTCCGGCAATGATCAGCGGCACGTATTCGCGCGTGTGGTCGGTGGAGACGTCGGTGGGATCGCAGCCGTGGTCGGCGGTGATGAAGAGCAGATCGTCCTCGCGCATGTCTCCGAGCAGGGCGGCCAGCTCGCCATCGAAGACCTCGAGCGCCTTCGCATAGCCGGGGGCATCGTTGCGGTGGCCGTACTTCGAGTCGAAGTCGACCAGGTTGGTGAAGATGAAATCGGCGTCTGACTGCCGGATCAGATCGATGGTCTTCCTCATGCCGTCGGAGTTGTTCTCGGTACGGATCTCCCGGGAGATGCCGACGCCGTCGAAGATGTCGGCGATCTTGCCGAGACCGATGACCTGCCTGCCGGAGTTGAAGGCGCGCTCCACCACGGTCAAGCCGGTCGGCCGCACCGAAAAGTCCTTGCGGTTCGCCGTCCGTTTGAAATGCCCCTTGCCGGTTCCGATGAAGGGGCGGGCGATGATGCGCCCGATGTTGTGCTCGCCCCGCATGAGCTCGCGGGCGATCGCGCAGATGCGCCACAGCTCCTCGACCGGAATCACCTCTTCGTGTGCGGCCACCTGGAAGACCGAGTCGGCGGAGGTGTAGACGATCGGCGAGCCGGTGCGCATGTGCTCTTCGCCCAGCTCGTCGAGGATCACGGTGCCCGAGGCGGCTTTGTTTCCGAGCGTCTTCCGTCCGATGCGCCGCTCGTATTCGGCGATGACGTCGTCCGGGAAGCCGTTCGGGTAGGTGCGGAAGGGATCGTCGACGATGAGACCCATCATCTCCCAGTGGCCGGTGGTGGTGTCTTTGCCGGCGCTGATTTCGGCCATCCGGCCGAAGGCCGCCCGCGGCGTCTCCGCCGATGCCGGCCTGGGCAACGTGTGCAGTAGCCCGAGGCGCGCCAGCGTCGGCAGCGAGGGATGCTGCGATTCCAGCACATGCCCGAGCGTATTCGACCCCTCGTCGCCGAAGTCTTTTGCGTCGGGCAGCTCACCGACGCCGAGGGAGTCACAGACGATGACGATGGCGCGTTTGGTCATGTGCGCTGATTATGGCGCAAGTGTAATGGTGTGATTGGTGATGCACCGGCGCTGCCATCCCCGCTGTCATCCCCGCTGTCATCCTGAGACGAGATGGTGCCGCGCCGCGTCACCACGGATGAAAACGGGTGAGGGCTTCGGCGCGGGCCGGGCGGGCGATACGCTATCCCCCGCCCGGGGAGGGGTGTCGAGGTCGTCCGCAGTCTGTCGGTTCTA
>DATLWH010000335.1:0-3141 GCA_035576505.1 Thermoanaerobaculia bacterium
GTCGGCGTATAGGCCGCGCCGAGGGCGAGCTGCTGGAAGATCTTTCCACCGCAGGCAAACGTCGTCGTGCCGCAGCCGGGGGCGGCGGAGACGATCCCGCCCTGCTGGATCTTGTACAGCCAGCCGTCTTCGCTGTTCGCATACAACGCCCCGTTGCCGTCGATGACGAACGCGTTGACGCACCACTCGAAGCCGTTCGGATTCGTCGACGTGCAAGTGATGTTGTTGTTGGCGTCGCGCGTACAGCTCTGGGTGTTCGTGTTCTGGTAGCTCCACTCGACGGTCATGAGCTTGTCGCCGCGGTCGGCCAGCGCGTCGGCGCGCAGCGTCGGGCTGAGCTGCGTGACGAAGTAGGCCTCAGGGTAGGCGCGTCCGCTCACGTCCGGCGGGCAGAAGGTTGGATCGTTGCAGTACGAGCCGGTGTCGCCATAGTGGTTGTCTTTCGTGGCGATCGAGTAGGTGCCGCCGTGCGACCAGATGCCCGGGGTGACGTCCCATCCGAAGAAGTACCCGCCGAGGTAGGTGCCGGTCGACGAGAAGCGCATCATGTGGCCCTGGGCGTAGTTGTAGCGGGTGTATGCGCCGAAGAGGATCGAGCCGTCCGGCGCCACGACCGGCGTGGATGACTCGTCGTCGAGAATGCGGCCGCCGCCGGGGGCGTTCGTGGCAGGGTCGACGCCGTAGTTCGCGCCGGCACGGCAGCCGCCCGGCGTGCCATTGGGCGGAAGCGTGCCGCCGAGGGAGATGGGAACGCCGCAGCCATCGTGGAAGCGGTTGCGTAGCGTGGCCATCCACTTCTGGGTCAGGTTCGGGTTGATGGCCAACAGGAAGGCCTCGCGGCTTATGAAGTGTGCGCGCGTGGCGACGTAGATCGTTCCGTCAGGGGCGATGGCAGGCCCGACGTTGAAGCCGGGACGCTGCGTGCCGCACGGGACCGAATTCGGAACGGCCGTCGGGCTCGGAGGCCACGGGCCGTTGACGATCGTGCCGTCCGCGTTGGCGGAGAAGGTATTCACGCACAGATCGGTTGCCGCGGGGGCGCCGGCGGTCAGCACCGAGTAGCTGACAGCCGTGATCGCGTCCGATGGCGTGATCTTGACCAGCCAGGAGTCGATGACGTCGTTCTGGAAGATGTTGACGTCGTTGTTGAACTGGACGACGTTGTAGTAGATGTTTCCGAACGAGTCGACGGTGATCGGGCTGAGGACGTCGACGTTCGCTTTCGTGCCGCCGTCGTCCGTCGGGAACGGGTTGAGGCGCGTCCCGACGCCGCTGCTCTTGTTGACCTTGAACACGGAGCCGCCCTTCCCGGGAACGTAAATGTAGCCGTTGGCCAGCGCGGGATGGAACACCGGCTCCCAGTCGTCGATCAGGTCTCCAGCGGCGTTCCAGTCGCTCGAGAACTGCCAGGCCACGCTGAGGGCGGTGTGCGAGCCGTTCCACGTGTACTTGGTCTCACCCCACTGCTGCGACGAATAGTTGCGGATGTTGTACTGCCCCGACTTGTACATCATGTAGACGTCGTTGCCATCGACGAGCGGGTCCTGATAGTGCGCGAGCAGGACGTTCGCGCCGTAGATCACGGCACTCTCGGCCATCTCCTGCGGCACGAGCGGGTCGTAGACGATGTTGACGATGTTCTGGTTGAGCGACTGCCCCACGGTTGAGACCGCGCTCCTGTGTTGGGGGTCGAACGACCACTGCGCCCAGTCCTGGGCGAACAGCGAGAGGGAACAGAGCAGCACGAGTGTCGAGATGAAAACAACACGCAGTTTCATAAAAACCTCCGTTGTTGTGAGAGAGATACAGGGGCAGCGGCCGACGCGACCGCGCCCCGCTTGGAGCCGGGAAGAGAGGACTCGCTCATGTGAAGCAACCCCATCGTCATGTGGTGCAGCAAACCGCTTGAATGCCCCCCCGAATCGGAACCTTGCCGCGGCCGGGTGTATTTGGAATGACCTGTCACTTAGGAGGAGTGGTGTAGGAGCCGAAATCCCTACCACCGAAAAAGGAAAGCGTGCAGCTGTCCCGCTTTCCATAGTTCACTGTTGTAAAAGTAGGTGGTAGGGCGGCGCAATCACGGCTGGGGTGATGATCGGCGGCGGGGTGATGTTCGGGAGGGGCAGTGCTGGGGGTCGGGGAACACGAGATCGCTCACGCCCACGACAGAATGTCTTTGATCTGCTGCCCCAACGTGAGCGGATCGAAGGGCTTGGAGATGATTCCCTGCGCGCCGAGCTGCATGAACTTCTGGCGATCGGCGGCCTGAACTTTCGCCGTGAGAAAGATGACGGGGATCGATCGGGTGACGCCCTGTTGTTGAAGAACCCGAAGCGTGCTCGGACCGTCCATGTCGGGCATCATCACGTCGAGAAGAATGGCATCGGGTGTCATCGAGAGAGCGAGCGCCATTCCGGCTGCTCCGCCGTTCGCCGTCATCACCGACCAGTTCTCGGTCAATTCCAGGGTGAGCTTTGCCACCTCTCGGATATCGCTCTCGTCGTCGATCACGAGAAGTTGTCTATGCTGCATGCTCCGCCCCCTTCGTGTTGCTCGGGACGATCCCGAGAAGACGGATGACCTGCCATTCGAAATCGGCCATGCTGCACCGGCTCTTCGTCAGGAACTCCGTAGGGCCGAGGCGGAGACGCGATTGATCCCCACTTCCGACGTCCAGCGCCGAGTAGACGACCAGGGGGATGCTCCCGAGCGTCGGACTTTCCCGGAGCGAGCGGACGACCGCGAAGCCATCCATGTCCGGGAGGACGAGATCGAGGACGATCAGGCTCGGCTCAAATCGTTTGGAAAGGTGAATTGCTTCGCTGCCCCGGGATGCGTGAACGGTACGGATGCCATGGCTCTCGAGCGCGGTGGTCATCACGCGCGCGAGATCGAGGTCGTCTTCGACGATGAGGACCGAGGGTCCCGCGACGTCCCTGCCAACGGCCATCGTTGGGGATGCGGGCGACTCGATCGCCGGCGGGTCGAAGGCCGGAGGAACGGCCAACGGAATGGTGAATTGAAAGCGGCTGCCGGCAGGGTGGTTTGTCTCCGCCCAGATCCGCCCGCCGTGGGCGCTGACGATGCTCTGGCAGATGGCCAGGCCTAGTCCCGAGCCCCCTTTGTCGCGGGAATCGGAGG
>DATLWH010000336.1:0-4047 GCA_035576505.1 Thermoanaerobaculia bacterium
CATGGATCGGATGGCACGAGGGCCTAGTCACGCTGCGCTCGATCGCAGCCTCGCTCCGGCTCCGAAGCGAAGGGCACATCTCGAATCTCATCAAACGTTGCGACGGCGAGTTCGGTGAGAATCGGACGCTGCTGCGCTGGCTCGATGCGTCGCTCGCAACTCTGCGAGCCTTAGCCCGGAACAAGTTGACCTCGGTTGTCCGCGCCGTCACGGCGCTCGGAAGAGGTGTGTCTCCACGGCGTCAGCGCTCTGAAATTCGGGATCTTCCGCACCCTTTACGTCTCTGGAACGATCAATTCGACCGATTCAGCGGTGCGCCTTTCTTGGATGAGCCGCCTCGAGTCCGACGAGATGAGCCTCATGAGCCCGCCGTGAGACCGCATGAATGCGTAGATCGAAGGCGTGGCCCCCTTCTTGGCCCTTTATTCAGAGTCGCCCGTTCCGACAAAAACCGACCCCCTGCACAGTTCGGAGCGAAAGAGAGATCGGCGGAGGATAACGCCTGTGTGACTGAACTTTTGGGTCAGCACGTTTGAAAACTTTGATTCTCAACCTGACCCGACTCGTGATCCATTCAAATGAATGCATCCATCGCGATGCAGTACGTATAGAACATGACAGCGGCGACAACAGCTGTCGAGATGATGGCAACACCCCAAAGTATTACCAAGTCAGCGAGCCGCCGCTTATTTACCATTGAGAACGTAGCAGCCACACTGATCAGCAGTATACCTGTTAGAAGGATTGCCGCCGGTGCTCGAAAGGCCCATTTTTCGTAACGTTGTCCATCTCTTGTGTACTGAGAATGCGCGTAATCTAATGGTTTTGGATGGCCTACCAACCCCTGCAGTTTTCCACCTTCGTGAGTAAAGAGCGCGAGAGCCGCGCCGTGCCAGAGCAAGGAGGCGATCGCCAATGTAACAATAGTAATTACGAAGCGTGTCATACCTCACCAGATCATTGCATCTGCGAAAACGATCCCGCAAAAGGTGAAGGAGGAGGATTGCCAGGATCGTTGTTCCAGCCAACAGCGCCATACGGAACAGAGGTCACGCTTCCACCACAATGTTGTATCAATCTTTGCGCATAGGTATTGCTGTTTGGCCCGAGACCGAAATACGCTGGTACAAAGGCCGTTCCTTGACCCGTATAGCCTTTGCCTAGAAAGTTGTGAATTTTCTTGACGCACCGTGCGAACTCGCAATCACTCAATCCTTCATGAGTGATTGGCGCAGAGAAGTTGTAGTTTTCGACTCCTTGTGGGTAGGGGCGGGTCGTCATCGAGTAAGGAGGATTACCGGTCGCTTCCAAACCGTAAGTCTCATCCGAGGCAGGCAAACCGAACCTATTACAAGCGAGGCAGGAGGCACGCACACGGCAGTGGGCAGCGCCCGAAAGGTGTACACCACCGACCCAAATATTGTTTGTACACACGAGCTGAGCCACCAGGCCCATAGCATCGACCAGATCTATCGGATTCCCTAACACGTAAGCATAAACATCAGGACCAGCTGCGAAACCCATTGGATCCGCCTGCGTATACCGCCCCCACCCACCGCAGTACCACCGGAAGACGTTGTACTCTCGATCCGCTGAGACCTCATCGTACTCTTGCCCGGGGAATCGCAGCGGCTGGTGCCTTGCCGCGCCGGCTCGGAGCGTGGTGACGGTGCCGTATGGCTCATATTCGGCGCGCCAATCGACGGCGCCGGCGGCGTTGGTCTGGAGGATCGGGGTGCCGAGGTGATCGGTGAAGGTCCAGTGCGGGGTGTTGGTGGCGGCGTCGAACTGCGCCACCGGCTGGCCGCCGAACCAGACGTACTCGTAGGCGATGGCGGGCGTCGACGCGGTGGTTTGGTACGTTTCGGCCATCAGAAGAAGTGAGGCGGATGTTCCGGTCGCGACACGATCTAGCTATGTGATGGCCGACATTGTTACACGTGATGGCTGGACGCCCTTATCATTCGGTTCATGCTCGAACGCGAACTGACCGACGGCATTCTCACCATCCGCATGGCACATGGGAAAGCGAGTGCTCTCGATCGGGAGCTCTGCCTGGCCATGCAGAGCGCCTTCGAGGAGGCGGCGGCCGACGATGCCGTCGGCGCGGTGGTCCTCACGGGGACGGGCTCGATCTTCTCCGCGGGGGTCGATCTGCCGCGCATGATCAACACAGGCGGCAACTACGTCCAGGACTTCGTCGAGGCGCTCGATGCCGTGCTGCGGGGCGTCTTCGTCTTCCCGAAGCCGGTCGTGGCGGCCGTGAACGGCCACGCCATCGCCGGCGGGGCCATCCTGGCCTTCGCCTCTGATCATCGCCTCATGTGCGGCGGCCGCATCGGCGTTCCGGAACTGCTCGTCGGCGTCCCCTTTCCCCCCATTGCGCTGGCCATCGTCCGCTTTGCCATGCCGACCCAGCATCTGCAGCCGATGATCTACTTCGGACGAACGATCGAGGCGGCTGCTGCGCATGCGATGGGCATCATCGACGAGATCCTTCCCGCGGCGGACCTTTCCGGCCGCGCGCAGGCCGTCGCGCAAACGCTGGCCTCCATCCCGCGCGATGCCTTCCGTCTGACCAAGCGCCAACTCCGCGAGCCGTATCTCCGCGATGCCTCCCACATCGCCGTCGCCTCGGCTGACGAGATCGACGCCATCTGGGCGGCGCCGCCGACGCACGACCATATCCGCGCGTACCTGGCGAAGACGCTCAGGAAGTAGCCGGCACGGCCGGCAACGTTGGTTGCCCACGGCTCGGCCTCCAGCGACGCACCAACGTTCTGCCGCGCAACCCGTTGCGTTTTCCGGTGCCGCTGACGCGGCACCCAAACTATGTAGCTCGTTACCAGGGTTGCTCGCAAGAGGCGCTCGCACCCCTGGCTATCCTCGTGTTGCCGCTATCGCGGCGTCTTGCCGTTGGGTTTAAGTTCGTTAGGCGTATGCCCTGTTGCCCCTTCATGAAAACAGCCGCGATTCGACCGCGCCGTAACCGGTTGGAAACAGGCTCCCCGAAGGCGAACGAGCATCAATCCGGCTCGTACCAGGGCAGCGTCTTGATCTCCTGGACGCGGCCGTCGATGAACGTGATCGTGGTGTCGAGGCGGCGCACGTAGTCTGTGGCGTAGGCCCAGATCTCGACGATCTTGCCGTCGAAGCGGCTGCGGACGTCGCGGCGCTCGGGCTCCTTTCCCATGATCTGCCGCACCTCAGCAACGGTCTGGCCGACGCGAACCTGATTCAGCTTCTCGCGGTTCGCCACGGCCTCGTGCCGTAGCGTCGGACTGAGCGATGCGCACGCAGTTATTGCGAGCGCGAAAAACACAAACAATCGAGAATGGTGCATGTCATAATCCTGTCACAAAATTGTGAATGGAGGGTTTCAGAATGCGTTCGTGCCGCCTCGGTATCGCTGTGCTCCTCGTCTTTCTCTCTTCGTCATCGGTATTTGCCCAGTGCGGCGTGGAGCGCTGGAGTGTCAAGACAGGCACAGATCCGGATGCGGGACTCGTCAACCTCAGTCTGACGACAGCACAAACCATCGCCACCATGCGAAGCTGGACGGCGCCGAACCCGATTCCCGCGAACAACCGCGTGGCCCCCTACGAGACCACACAGTGGATCATGAACGCGACGCTCACCCTGTACAAGCTGGAGAGCGACTCTGACTATCACCTGGTCCTCCAGGATAGCGGCGGGCTGACGATGATCGCCGAGATCCCGAGCCCGAACTGCGTGGGCAGCGGGAGTCCGTTCGCGAGCGGCATCCAACTGGCCCGCAACCAGTTCGACGCCAAGTTCACGGCGACCACGAGCTTCCAGACCGCGAACATCCCCGTGCAGATCACCGGCGTGGGCATGTTCGACTTCCTTCACGGGCAGACCGGGGTGGCGCCGAACGGCATCGAGATCCACCCGGTTCTGAACATCATCTTCAACCCGAGCACGAGCCCCGATTTCACGATCGGCTCGTCGCCGTCGTCGGTTTCGGTGGCGCAGGGGGCGTTCGGTACCTCGACGATCACGACCGCGGTCTCCGGCGGGTTCAAC
>DATLWH010000337.1:0-4361 GCA_035576505.1 Thermoanaerobaculia bacterium
GACGCGTACCGCTTCCTGAACGCCGCTGATGACTTCGAACTCCCTCGGATCGACGTTGTCGACATCGCCGACGACGCCGAGAACGGTCTGATCCGAGCCGGTGGAACGATGTACGTCGAACCCCCGCTCGCTGAGCAGAGCGACGACGTGCTCGATATCGGCGTCCGATGCATGCTTCTCCATCACAATGACCATGAGCTATCTCCTAATCGCGCGCCGCGGTCTGACGCTCGACGCGACGTGATTCATCGATGATTCGTTCGAAAAGACGCCGTACGGTGGCGGGGTCGAGCGGTCCGTCGGATGTCCGCTCCACATGCAGCAGCACCGCCTTCTCGCGTTCGGGGGCGTAGATGGCCAGGCCGAGGATCGGCTTGATCTCGCCGATCTCGATGGCGTACTTGGCGCGCTGATTGAGCAGCCGCACGATGACCTCGTCGACGCGGTCGATGGCGTCGCGGAGGCGGGAGAGCTCCAGTTCTGCGTCCTGTCGATCCATAACAAAAAAACCTCTTCCCGCGCGGGAAGAGGTTCGGATCGACTCGGTCGGTCAGCGCCCCATCTCGCGGGGCGCTATTGCCCCACGCTTACGTAAAGTAGCCGTAGTAATACGCGTAGCGGGGGGCGTCGTGGTTCATGTGGCGCAGAGGATAGGGGGAGAGAGGTCGCCTGTCAATGTGCCAGCTGGCGCGCGGACGCGCGTGAAAAGGACGAGTCAATGCCCGAGCACTCCACGCACCACATCCCCCGCCCGCTCCGCCGCCCCCTTCGCATCGCCATTGGCGATGGCACGGACGATGGCGCTGCCGACGACGATGGCGTCGCAGCGGTCTTTCAGCAGCTCGTAGTGCTCGTGACGCGAGATGCCAAAGCCGACGGCGAGCGGCTTCGTGACGCGTGCGCGAACTTCGGCCAGTCGCGTCAGAAGTGCTGGATCGAGCTCATTGCGCGCACCGGTGACACCGGTCGTGGAGACGTAGTAAATGAAGTCGTCGCTGACGCGATTGACTGCCGCGATCCGCACATCGCTAGAGGTTGGCGCCAGGAGAAAGATCGATCCCAGCCCCTTTCTCTTGAATGCCGGCCTCACCTCCCCTGCAGCCTCGGCGGGAAGGTCGGTCAGGAGCACGGAGTCGATCCCCGCGCCGTGGGCATCGTCGGCAAACGTGTCGATACCATGACGCAACACGGGATTGAGATAGGAGAAGGCGATGAGAGGGATCTCGCTCCGCTCGCGTACGGCGCGGGCGATGGTGAAGATGTCGCTGATTCTCGTTCCATTCTGCAAGGCCCGGTGCGCGGCCGACTGGATGACGGGGCCGTCCGCGATGGGATCGGAGAACGGCACACCGAGCTCGATGGCATCGGCACCTGCTTCTTCGAGCGCGCGAATGATGTCGACGGTCGGACCATCGCCGCAGGTGACGTAGGCGATGAGGCCGCAGCGATGCTGGTCTTTCAGCCGGCGAAAGAGTTTGCGGACACGGTTCATGCGGTGGCCTGCTCCAGCGCCGCGATCTGCGGCACATCCTTGTCGCCGCGTCCGCTCAGGTTGACGACAACGATCCTGTCGCGGCCGATCGACGATCCATTGCGCAGCAGCCAGCCGAGGGCGTGCGACGACTCGAGGGAGGGGATGATGCCTTCGCATTCGCTGAGTTTGTGGAACGCCTCGAGCGCCAGATCGTCGCTGCAGTCGTAGTATTCGACGCGGCCGATCTGCTGGAGATAGGCGTGCTCGGGGCCAATGGAGGGATAGTCGAGACCGGCCGAGATGGAGTGCGTGGCGGCGATCTGGCCGAATTCGTCCTGCAACACCATCGAGCGCGTACCGTGAAGCACGCCGAGAGCCCCGCCGCTGAAACGAGCGGCGTGATCGCCCAGGTTGTGGCCGCGGCCGCCGGCCTCGACGCCGATGAAACGAATCGAGTCATGCTTCAGCATTTCGTGGAAGAGACCGATGGCATTCGAGCCGCCGCCGACGCAGGCAATGGCCACATCGGGAATCGAGCCGGTGCGCTTCCGCAACTGCGCCAGCGCCTCGCGGCCGATGACCGACTGGAAGTCGCGCACGACGAGCGGATAGGGATGCGGGCCGAGCACTGAGCCGATGATGTAGTGCGTCGTCCGCACGTTCGTGACCCAGTCGCGGATGGCCTCGTTGATGGCGTCTTTCAGCGTGCGGCTGCCGCTCGCCACCGGCACGACTTCCGCGCCGAGAAGCCGCATGCGGAAGACGTTCAACTCCTGCCGGGCCATATCGACCTCGCCCATGTAGACGACGCAGTCGAGGCCGAGGAGGGCGCAGGCCGTGGCCGTGGCAACGCCGTGCTGGCCGGCGCCGGTCTCGGCGATGATCCGCTTCTTCCCCATCCGTTTTGCGATGAGCGCCTGACCGATGGCGTTGTTGATCTTGTGCGCGCCGGTGTGATTGAGATCCTCCCGCTTCAGAAAGAGGCGCATGCCGCCGCACAGCTCGGCGAATCGTTTCGCCTCGGTGAGCGCGGTGGGGCGGCCAACGAAATCGCGAAGAATGTCGTCGAGCTCCGTGCGGAATGCCCGATCGCGGCGCAGGTTGCGATACGCCGCCTCGAACTCGTCGAGCGCCGCCATGAGCGTTTCAGGAACGTACTTGCCTCCGAATTCGCCAAAGTAGCCGCGGCGGTCCGGAAGAGTTGCGCGCAGCGCAGCGCTCATATTGGTCTCCTCACGCGCTCGAACAGACGCGCCACTTTGGCCTGGTCCTTCACGCCGGGTGACGCTTCGACGCCGCTGGCGACGTCGATCGCGTCGGGGCGGACGAGGCTGATCGCGGCCACGACATTGTCGGGCGTGAGGCCGCCGGAAAGGAAGAACGGTTTGAAGCGGTCATACGTCGCCAGAAGCGACCAGTCGAAACGTCTGCCAGTGCCGCCGGCGCGGCGTTCGTCGTAGGTATCGAACAGCAGCCACCCCGCCGTGGGAGCGGCATGGGTATCAGGGAGCAGGTCGCTGACATGGAGGGTCTTGATGGCCGGGATTCCGAGCTCGCAGATGTCGTCTTCGCTTTCGCTGCCGTGCAGTTGCGCGAGGTCCAGGCCAACGATGCCGGCGATCTCGCGAATGTAATCGGCCGATGCGTCCTGAAAAACGCCGACGAACTTCGGCGCGTTGCCGCTTTCGCGCAGGCGCGTGGCGATGGCTCCCGCCTTCTCCGGCTCGACATGCCGGGGGGACGACGGCACGAAAATGAACCCGAGAAAGTCGGCGCCGCGCTCCGCGCAGAAGAGCGCATCGTCCTCGTTCGTAATCCCGCAGATTTTGATTTTCGTCATGTTCCGGCCACCAGTTGCCGCACCGCCGCGGCGCGGTCATTCTGCCGCAACAGCGATTCGCCGACGAGGAAAGCGTCGAAGCCGGCGTCGCGGAGACGTTCGACATCCTGACGGTACCTGATACCGCTTTCGGCCACACGCAGTGCGCCGGCCGGAATCTGCCGCGACAAACGCTCGGACGCGCCGAGGTCGACGCTGAAATCGCGCAGGTTGCGGTTGTTGACGCCGATGATGCGAGCCCCTCCGCCGATCGCGCGGGCCAGTTCGGCTTCGTCGTGTACTTCGACGAGCGCATCGCAGGAGAAGGAATCGAGACAGGCGATGAAGTCGCGGATCTGCGCGGCGTCCAGAAGCGACGCCAACAGCAGGATTGCGCTCGCGCCGGCGGCGACGCCGCGGAAGAGCTGCGACTCCTCGATGACGAAGTCTTTCATCAGGACGGGAAGAGCGGCCGCCCGTCCGACCCACTCTCGCGAGCCGTGAAAGAACTCCTGCTCGGTGACGATGGAGATGGCCGCGGCGCCTCCTTCTTTGTAGGCTGCGGCGATCGTTTCGACATCGGGGTTCTCAACGATCAACCCTGCCGAGGGGGAGGCGGATTTGATCTCGGCGATGACGTTGATGCGATCGTGCCGCAACGCTGCCGTCAAGCCGAACGGAAGGCGGTTGCGGGCGGCGATCTCCGCTGCCGCACGGTCGGGCGGAGGTTCCGTGCCGAGGCGCAAGCGGGTACGGGAGACGATGTCGTCGAGGATGGTCATGACGCGCTACTCATTCGTCACCGCCACCAGCTCCTGCAGCTTGGCCAGCGCTTGTCCGCTGGCCATCGATTGGCGGGCCATGGCCACGCCGTCGCGGATTGTCGGTGCGGCGCCGGAGACATAGAGCGCGGCACCGGCGTTGGCGGCGACGATCTCGCTCCGTGCGCTGGTCGCGCCGCTGAGGACTTCGCGTGCGATACGGGCATTCTCGCGTGCATCACCGCCGGCGATGTCGGCGGCGGCGTGACGTTCGACGCCGATTTCCTCCGGCTTCAGCTCGTAGCTG
>DATLWH010000338.1:0-2010 GCA_035576505.1 Thermoanaerobaculia bacterium
TCAGGTCGCGGACGACCAGCAGGGGCTCGCCGGTACCGCGCGGCGGAACGGGGATGGGTTTGGGCACGACGGATGTGTCGGTCATTGCCCTGATGTCTCCATCCGCTCGGGATCAGCCTCGTCGCCGTGCAGGTAACACCGCGCATCGTGCGCGGGGGAGACGAGCATCCGGGCCGGCTCATTGCCGAGGCAGATATCCATCACATCGGGGCAGCGCGGGTTGAATTTGCAGCCGGGAGGAAGGTTGGTGATCGAAGGAACCATCCCTTTGATCGTGGCCAGCCGGTGCGGTGCCGAGGGATCGCCGGCACTGACGCTCGGCAACGATTTCAGGAGTCCGCGCGTGTAGGGGTGCGCCGGGTTGGCGAAGAGATCGAGCACCGCCGACTCTTCCACGACGCGCCCGGTGTACATGACCATGACCCGCTCGCAGAATTCGGCGACGATCCCCAGGTCGTGCGTGATGAGGAGGATGGCCAGCCCCAGCCGCTGCTGGAGCGACGCCAGCAGTTCCATGATCTGGGCCTGGATGGTGACGTCGAGTGCCGTGGTCGGCTCATCGGCGATGAGAAGCTCGGGGTCGCAGGAGAGAGCCATGGCGATCATGACGCGCTGACGCATGCCACCCGAGAGCTGATGCGGATAGTCGTCGAGACGTTTGATCGGATCGGGTATCGAGACCAGCTCGAGCATCTCCCCCGCCCGCCTCCGCGCCTCTTTCTTCGATACGTTTGTATGAATGCGGACGGCCTCGGCGACCTGTGCTCCGATCGTGAAGACGGGATTGAGCGATGTCATCGGCTCCTGAAAGACCATGGCGATGTCGTTGCCGCGCACCGAGCACATTTCGCGTTCGGAGAGCTCGGCGAGATTGCGCCCCTTGAATCGCACCTGCCCCGCGGTGATCCGTCCGGGAGGGGCGACGAGCCGCATGATCGACATCGCCGTGACGCTCTTGCCGCATCCCGACTCACCGACGAGCGCCAGCGCCTCGCCTTTCCGGACGTTGAACGAGACGTTGTCGACCGCGTGAACGAATCCACCAGCTGTAGGAAAGGAAGTGCGGAGATTCTTCACCTCGAGGATGGATTCGCGAGGATCGACATCGGCGTCGGCGACGCGTGCGCCCGGTAACCGCTGCGGCTGCATCAGTTGCCCGCTGGCCATCGTCGGATGTTCGCTCACGCGAAGTGGATCCTAGCAAGAATGATGTCCGGGGCGCCGAGGTATCCTCGAATTGCATTGAAAGTGACACGCCATGGTCAGGGACGCCTGCATCGCCGCCAGATTACGGAAGCAATGTGCCGACAGGTGATTCGTAACCCAATCGAGGTCGAAGAGCAGGCGAACGGATACTTTCGGTTTTGGGGATACTTCGAGTCCGAGGAAAGGTATGTCCGAGTGGTTACGTTAGAGGATCGTGAGACCATTGAGACGGCACACTGGGATCGCAACTACAAAAAGAGGCGGCGATGAGAATCACCTACGACAAGGAGTCAGACGCGTTGGCGATCGACTTCCGCGACGCCGAATACCATGAGTCGGAAGAAATCTATGATGGCTTCGTCGTTGACTTCGACAAGTCCGGTCGCCCGATGGGGATCGAGATTTACTACGACGCATCGAAGTTTGTCGACATCGATCGCCTCATGAGCATGGTCCCCGAGCAACTCTCTTCCGAGATTGAAGAGCCACTCGTCGACTTGCCCGCCGGCGCTAATTCGTCCTCCTGAACCTCTGCAGCGTCGCTCTCGCCTCCCCTTTCCTGATGCTGAAGGAGATGTTGTCGACCGCACGAACGAATCCACCGCTGGTAGGAAATGACGTGCGGAGATTCTTCGCCTCGAGGATGACCTCGCGAGGATCGACATCGGCGTCGACGGTCTGCGCGCCGGGTAACCCCTGCGGTTGCATCAGTTGCCCGCTCACCGTCGTCGGATGTTCACTCACGCGAGATGCACCCTACCAAGAATGGTGTCACCGGTTCCGAGGTAGCCTCGGCGGGTCATG
>DATLWH010000339.1:0-5145 GCA_035576505.1 Thermoanaerobaculia bacterium
GGCAAGGTATCGCTCAATTACCTGCAGGTGCTGCAGGGCTTACAGGCGGGCGACCGCATCATCACCTCCGAAATCGGCGCGTGGCAGGGCCAGGATCGCATCCTGTTGAAATAGCGTTTTTTGACGCGGCGAAGTCACTTATGGGTCACTGGCTCAGTGCCGCGGGCACTGTGGAACGGGGGCATTAATCCATGAACGTCACGGCCTATGAGACGATCGAGGTGCGGTTTCAGGAGGCGATTTGTTTTCTGGAAATCCACCGCCCCGAGGCGAAGAATACGATCAATGCACAACTGGTTGCCGAGCTCAGTGAGGTCTTATCGGTATGCGAGGAGTCCGCAACCGTCGTCGTCCTGAGCGGCTCACCGGAGGTCTTCTGCGCCGGCGCCGACTTCGAGGCCATCGCGCGGCGCGAACCGGTGCTGACCAGCGGCGAGCAGAAGGGCGACGTAAAGCCTGACTCCGGCTCCGGACCGCTGTACGACTTGTGGTTGCGTCTGGCCACTGGCCCCTATGTGACCATCTCGCACGTTCGCGGCCAGGCGAACGCCGGAGGCGTAGGGTTCGTTGCCGCGAGCGATATCGTTCTGGCCGACGAGACCGCCCAGTTCAGTCTGTCCGAGCTCCTCTTCGGGCTTTACCCGGCCTGCGTTCTGCCGTTCCTGATCCGCCGCATCGGTTTCCAGAAAGCGCATTACCTGACGCTGATGACCCAGCCGATCACTGCCAGGCAGGCCCTGGAATGGGGGCTGGTGGATGCCGTCGAGGCGCAGAGCGATCTCCTGTTGCGCCGCCATCTGCTAAGCCTGCGCAGGAGGTCGAAAACCTCAATCCGGAGCTACAAGGGCTACATGAGCCGCATCAACATGGTCCTCCCCGATCTGAAATCGGCGGCCGTGGCCGGAAACCAGGAAGTCTTCACCAACGCCAATCTGCAGGCCATTACGCGCTATGTGGAGCGCGGAGTATTTCCCTGGGAGCCATAGGTCCCGAACCGTCGCCATGAGTTAGTGCATATGGGGGCGGTGCCGGGGCCAGGGCCGGACGGCTCACAATGATCGATCAGGAACATCTGCATGACTTGACTGAGTCCTATCTGAAATCGGTGATTTCAAGGGAGGCAGACTCAGTGAACCAGGACTTCGATTCGCTGGCCGCATTCGGCGAGTTGGGGATCAATTCCTTCCAGATCCTGAAGATCATCAGGAAGCTGGAGGACGACTTCGGTACCTTACCCAAGACGCTTCTCTTCGAGAACTTCAATATCGCCGATCTGGCCAGTTACTTCGTGGAGAAGCACGAGGCCACTCTTGCCGCCAGGTTTGCCGAGACCGTGGAAGACGCGGTTGTTCAAATCAGCCGCCGGCAACCGGGACCGTCCGAGGCCAGGCTGCGTACGGCACGAAGCACAGGTGCCGGCCGGGAATCAGCGCCGATTCTCATCCTCGAAAAAGACGCCTATGCGCATCCGGAGCTGAGGGATCTCGTCCAGACGCTGTTCACCCGGCACAAGATCGAAGGCTGTGTCTCGCGCGGGACGAGAAAAATCGCCCCGAATCTTTTCATCGGCGGCACGCGGCGCGGCTATTTCCATTACGGCCGCTGCAAGGACATCCTTGTCGTCTACGGCTATACCGGCCCCCGGGACTATCTGCCTGCCCTGCTGGAGGAAATGGTTCGCCACTGCGCAGCCAAAGGCTTGCAGTTCAATGCGCTGGGCGACGGGCAGATCCCGCCGGCCGGCGGCACGTCCTTTTCCGCGACGCCGTTCGGCGTGCTGCAGCGCATCGTCAATCTGAAGGAGTTCACGGTCGAGGGCGGTCCGATGCGCAGGCTGCGCTATCAGTTGTCGAAGTTTCAGAAATCGGGAGTTTGCAGAACGGAGGAATACCACTGCGGGTCCGACCCCGAGACGGATCAGAAGATCGCCGCCGTCATCGACCGGTGGTGCGAAACGAGAACGGCCGTCAATCCGCTGGTTCGGGACGTGCGGGCCGAGATTCTGGCCGGCACTCTCAGCACCGAGCATCGCCTCTTCCTGACCTACCTCGACGGCGTCCTGCAGAACGCAATCCTCATCACGGCGATGTGCGCGGAGGAGAACGGGTACCTGATGGACCTGGAATTCTACCTTCCCGAGATGCCGCTGGGAGGGCTGGAATTCGCCATCGTGCAGATCATCCACGTCCTCATGCGCGAAGGATGCGACGTGCTCAGTCTGGGCGGTACGTACGGGTGCAAGATCGAGTCTTCTCCCACCGCGGATCCCGAGATCGACAAGATCCTCGACGACCTGCGCGAACAGAATATCTTCAATGACGCGGGCAACCTGCAATTCAAGAACAAGTTCCGTCCTGAGGACAGAACGATTTTCCTTTGTCGGCCTGTAGGGAGCGGCAATCCCGGAAACGTCCTCGACATCATCATGATGATCGCCGACCCGGAGAAAACGCAGACGTCAGACGATGAAAATCATAACGGCATGACGGTGTCGTCCGGCTCCGTGCCGTCAACCGAAACGGCTCGGAGGAGCACGGCCACGACTTCAGAACCGCGGGCGCATCGCGGCGGCCCGGATCTGAAAGGAGTGGACCGCTCGCGCATCCTCGCCGAGCGCGGCTTCAACCCGCTCAAGATCCCGCATGAACACGTCGAGTTCGATCTGAAGACGGATTCATGGTCCCAATTGGAAATGCCGGCCATCGCCGCGCAGATGCGCCATCTGCATGGGCAATTACTGCAGCCGGCCGGGGTGAACGAGAGTCTGAGAGCGGTCTTTCCGTTCGCTCATTTCGTGCTCACGCCCTCCGGCCAGACCGCCGAGCACATCTTCTTCAAAGCGTGGCCGAAGAAAGGCATCGTTCCTCAGAATCTGCTGTTTCCCACCACGATTCTTCATCAGATCGACAATGGTTTTTCTCCCAAAGAGCTGCCGCATCCGAGCGTGTTTCACCTACACGCTGACGAGCCGTACAAGGGTGACATCGATTGGGAGGCGCTACAGGCACTTGTGGCCCGCGATCCGGCTGCGCTGCCGTGCGTCTGTATCGAGGTGAGCGACAACGCCGCCGGCGGCAGTCCCGTTTCCATACACCACCTGCGCAATGTGAAATCGCTGCTCTCCGGCCATGGCATTCCGCTCGTGCTCGACGCGACGCGGGTCGTTGAAAACGCACAATTCCTGATCGAGCGCGAAAAGGACTATGAGGGGAAGAGCCTGTGGACGGCGGTCCACGACATCCTCTCCTGCGCCGATGCGGTGATCGGCAGCCTGACCAAAGATTTCTGTGTCAACAAGGGCGGCATCATCGCCACCAACGACGCGGAGCTGTTTCACCGCCTCGAGGAACTCGTTCAGGAAGAGGGATGCGGTCTCGATCTGATCGACCGGAAACGGATCGCCCTCTCGCTGCAGAACCGGAGACACATCGAGGCGGTCGTGCTTCGGCGGATGGAGCACGTCCGCCTTCTGTGGCAGGCATTGAGGGACCGCGCCGTTCCGGTCGTACAGCCCGCCGGCGGGCACTGCGTGCTGATCGACGTACGGCAGATCGCGGAATTCAGGGATCTGCGCGATCCGGTGGCGTCGTTCCTGGCCTGGTTGTACGTGAACACCGGCATCCGTGCCGGCGCGCACAGCGTGGGCATGCAGAAGCACACGGCAATCAACGATCTCGTCCGGCTGGCCATCCCCGTCGGCTTGAAACGCGAAGAGATCGGAATCGTCATCGATCGCCTGTCCGAGGCATTCGAGACGATCGTGAACATTCCCGAGGTGGTCATGGAGAGCAACGCGCCCCAGCCGTTGGGCGTGTATGCGGACTACCAACTCATCCGGTATCACCACGTTTCCCAAACCGTTGTTGCGAAGACGGATGCCGTTAACGACGCGCGGCCGCTGCTGGCGTCGCCCGATCCGGCGGCGTCCAGCGACGACATGACAACGTCAGAAACGGCCGTCGAACTGAGCGAACGCGTACCGGCCGCCGCGAGCTCGATGCCACGCCGGCCAGGAGACGTGGCTGTCATCGGAATGGCCGGCCGTTATCCCAAAGCGAAGAATCTGAGCGAGCTGTGGGACAACCTGGCCGCCGGCAGGGATTGCACCGAGGAGATTCCGCCCGACCGTGGCCCGCGACATGGAAGCCCGGCGAAATACCGCGGCGGTTTCCTTGACGACGTCGATCAATTCGATTCCCTCTTTTTCGACATTTCTCCCGGGGAGGCAGAAATGCTCGATCCCCACGAGAGGCTGCTCCTTGAAGTGGCCTGGGAAGCGATCGAGGACGCCGGCTATTACCCGGAAATCCTGGCGCAGGACGACGGGCCGCGCAATATCGGCGTTTTCGTCGGCGCGTTAGCGGCGATGCCGCAGATGCCCAGCGTCGAGGAAAAGCACGCCGGCAACCACATCGGCTCGCCGCTCGCTAACCGCGTTTCCTACGCGTTCGATCTGTCGGGCCCCAGCCTGACCATCGATACGGCGTGCTCCTCCAGCCTGACGGCCCTTCACCTGGCTTGTGGATCGATCCAGGCTGGGGATTGTTCCGCGGCCATCGTCGGCGCCGTCAATCTGGACCTGCATCAGGCCGAGTACGACATCGATCACGTGGGCCACGCGCTCTCGGCGGACGGCGTGTGCCGCACGTTCGGAAAAGGTGCCAACGGTGATGTGAGGGGGGAGGGCATCGGCGCGCTCGTTCTCAAGCCTCTGGACCGCGCCGTCCAGGACGGCGACAACATCTACGGCGTCATTCGGAGCGCTGCCGTCAACTACGGTGGGCGCACGAGCGGCAATACGGTTCCCGCGAAGGCGCAGACCGATCTGGTCGCTTCGGCAATCGAGAGAGCCAACGTCGACCCGCGCAGCATCGCCTATGTCGAGGCGCACGGCATTGGCACCGAGTTGGGAGACCCGATGGAGATCACGGGTCTCACCAAGGCATTCGGGTCGCACGCTCTCGAGCAGCAAACCTGCGCCATCGGTTCGGTCAAGAGCAACATCGGACACCTGGAAGCGGCGGCCGGCATCGCCAGCGTGACCAAGGTGCTTCTGCAGATGAGGCATCGCCGGCTTGTGCCGTCCCTCCATTCCGCCGAGCTGAAGAATTCGCCGTTCTATGCCGTGCAGAGGCTCGAGGAGTG
>DATLWH010000340.1:0-2153 GCA_035576505.1 Thermoanaerobaculia bacterium
TCCAGCTCGAGATCGCCCGGCGCCAGGCCGGAGAGCTCCAGGGCCTGAGCGATCACGATCGGCAGATCGCTGTGCTGGAATTGACGCGGAGAGAGGTTCACAGCCATGCGAAAACCAGCCGGACGGTTGCTCTGCCATGCCACGGCCTGACGGCAGGCCTCGCGGAGCACCCATTCGCCGATCGGTACGATCAGTTGGGTCTCCTCGGCGATGGGGATGAAATCTTTCGGACTGACGAGGCCGAAACCGGGCCGGTTCCACCGCAGCAGGGCTTCCACTCCGGACACACGTCCGCTCCGAATACTGATCTGCGGCTGGTAATGGAGCTCAAACTCGCCACGGTCGAGGGCGTGGCGGAGATCGTTCTCCAGCGACAACCGCTCCAGAGCACGGCTGTTCATCGCCGGGGTGAACATCTGGTACGAGTTCCGTCCCGCGTCCTTGGCCCGGTACATGGCATGGTCGGAATTGGCGAGCAACGCCTCGGCGGTGTCGCCATCGCTGGGAAAGAGAGCGATGCCGATACTCGTGGTGACGAATAGCTCGGTGCCGTCGATCAGCAGCGGCAGGGCGACGGTGTCGAGCACCTTCTGCGCGATCTTCGCTGCGTCGTCGGGGTTCTTGAGATCGGCCAGCAGGATGGTGAATTCATCGCCTCCCATGCGTGCGATCGAATCTTCTTCCCGAAGCGATGTCTGCAGCCGCATACCCACGGCCTTCAACAACTCATCGCCGGTGGAGTGGCCGAGCGTGTCGTTGACGACCTTGAAGCGGTCGAGATCGAGAAACATCACGGCCAGGGGGTGTTTCATGCGCCGCGCGTGAGCGAGGGCCACGGTCAGCCGGTCGCGGAAGAGGCGCCGGTTTGGCAGACCGGTGAGCGCATCGTGATAGGCCTGATACTCGATCTGTTCCTCGACCTTCTTCCGCTCCGTCACGTCGCGCGAGACGCCGACGATCTCGCGAAGCTTGCCGGTGACGAGGTCGCGGACGCTGCGGCTGGTCGTTTCGAACCAGACCAGGGAGCCGTCCTTCTTCTCGACCCGATACGCGAACGTCGTCGGCCCTGACTCGTTGATCAATGAGGCAAGATGTCGGACCTCCTCGCGGTCGGCGTCGAAGACGAAGTCGAAAAACGAGCGGCCGACGAGCTCGGCGGGCTCGTAGCCGAGGAGGCGGCGCGAGGCGTCGGAGGCATAAAGGAGGATGCCTCGGTTCGACGTTCGCGAGATCATGTCGGTGGAGTTCTCGGCCATGAGGCGATAGCGCGCCTCGCTCTCGCGCAGCGCCTCCTCGGCCATGCGGCGCTCGGTGACCTCGTTGTGGACGCCGATGGAGCCGACCACATTGCCGGCCGCGTCGATGACCGGCGCGCCGCCGATCTCCAGCCAGATGATGGTGCCGTCCTTACGGCGCACGCGGACTTCATACTGGTCGGCGACATGGCGCAACCGCAGCCGCACTTTCTCGCGCATCAGAGTGATGTCCTCGGGATAGGCGAGAAGGAGGTCTCCCTGCATTCCGATGAGCTCTTCGCGTTCATAGCCGACCATCTCGCAGAAGCGGTCGTTGACGAAGTGCAGCACGCCGTCGTTGCCGGCCTGGGCAAGCCCTTCGCGCATCCGTTCGACGAGAAGCCGGTATCGCTCCTCGCTCGCGCGAAGCGCGTTTTCGGTGAGCTTGCGGTCCGTGATGTCGATGACGGTCCCTTCCAGGACCTCGGGGTCGCCATCGAGAAGGTTGACGCTCTCGACGAGCCAGCAGAGTGCGCCGTCCTTCCGGCGAAGTGAGATTTCATGACTGGTCAGCATCCGCTCGCGGCGGAGAACGGCGATGTACTCGTCCCGGTGAGACGGATCCTGATAGAGCTCGGTGGCCGAGCGCTCCATCAGCTCTTCGCGGGATGAAAAGCCGAGGATGCTGGCCATGGCATCGTTGCAATCGAGGATGCGGCCGTCGATCGTGGTGCGATAGACACCGGCGAGGTTGCGCTCGAAGAGGAGGCGATGGCGCTGTTCGCTTGCCCGCAGCGCGGCCTCCGCGCGATGGCGCTGAATGGCGTTGACGAAGATCTCACCGCTGATGCGGAGCAGCGAGGTGGCCTCGTCGCTCCAGGTGCGGCGTACGGCAGAGGCCACGCCGAGCGCGCCGAG
>DATLWH010000341.1:0-5460 GCA_035576505.1 Thermoanaerobaculia bacterium
GGGTCGACGGGCGCTTCCACGCGTCCGTCGATCTTGATCGACGTGCCGGCTATCGCGCCATCCGCCGCGGCGAAGGTGCCCGCGTTCGAAACCGTCAGTCCGCTGCCGATGAGGATCGGCACGTCGGGAAGCGCCTCGCGCACAGTCCTGAAGCTAAGAAGGTCCGGTTCCGCTCCCGTCTCCGCCCCGCTCACGATGACGGCATCCGCCAGACCGCGATACCGGAGGTCCTTGGCCGCCTGCGCGTCATCCATCCTGACGACTGGAACCGCGTGCTTGACCATGTGATCGGCGAAGATCAACACGTCCGGTGCGAGCGCCACACGCTCCCGCATCGTCTCTGCCGCGCGGCCTTCGATGATCCCCTGATCGGTGAGCATCGCACCCGTGTGGACGTTGACGCGAATGAATGCCGCTCCGGTCGCCGCCGCGATGGCGATCGCCGACGCTGCATCGTTGCGCAGCACGTTGACGCCAAACGGCAGGCCGACCTCGGCTGCGACTTCAACGATCACACGCGTCAGTGCCGCAACCGTTACCGCTGGCACGCCGTCCTTGAAAAACGGCCGGTCGCCGAAGTTCTCGAACCCCATCGCATCGCAGCCCCCGTCACGCAACGCCCGGGCATCCCGCAGCGCTGCCTCGATCACTACCCGCATCGAGCAGCCGTGCCGCGGCGCGCCTGGAAGCGCGCCGACGTGAACCATGCCGATGATGGCCTTGCGGCCAAAGCGCCGGGCGAATTCGTCGCGGGTAAGCATGGCCAGTAGATTACGCGACTACTCATCCACTCGCCCACTGATCTACTATCCCCCTCGCATGTCCGATCTAAAGCTTTTCAACACCCTGTCGCGGACGAAGGAGACATTCGAGCCGCTGATACCGGGCGAAGTCCGGATGTACTCGTGCGGACCGACCGTCTACAACCACCTCCACATCGGCAACATGCGCACGTTCGTGTGGGGCGACCTGCTCCGCCGCTACCTCGAATGGCGCGGCCTGCGCGTGAAACAGGTCATGAACATCACCGACGTCGAGGACAAGATCATCAAGAGGGCGGCCGCGGCGGGGAAGGATCTTCAGAGCTACACGGCGCCGTTCATCGAGTCGTTTCACGACTCGATCAAGAAACTCCGCGTCCGCCCCGCGGACGCCTATCCGCGCGCCACCGAGTACATTCCGCAGATGGTGGCGCTCGTACAGCAGCTCACCGAGCGAGGTCACACGTACGTAGCTGACGGCTCCACCTATTTCAAAGTCTCGAGCATGCCTGGCTACGGCAGGCTCTCACGGATCGAGATCGATCGTACGAGCGAGTTCAGCCGCGTCGAGTCGGACGAGTACGAGAAAGAGTCGGCGCGCGACTTCGTTCTGTGGAAAGCGAAAAAAGACAGCGAGCCGGCCTGGCAGACTCCTATCGGCGAAGGCCGCCCAGGCTGGCACCTCGAGTGCTCGGCAATGTCGATGGGCCTGCTCGGCGAGACGTTCGACATCCACACCGGCGCTGTCGATCTCATCTTCCCCCACCACGAGAACGAGATCGCCCAGAGCGAAGGCGCCACCGGCAAGCCGTTTGTCCGCTACTGGATTCACGGCGAACACCTCAACCTCGATCAACAGAAGATGTCGAAGTCGCTCGGCAATATCTACACCGTGCCGGAGATCGAGGCCATGAACTACGACCTCCTCGCCCTCCGCTATGCCTTGTTGTCCGTGCCATACCGGACAAAGCTCAATTTCACAACGCAGTCGCTCGATGACGCCAAGAATGCGCTGACGCGGATCGGGGCCTTCCTCCTCCGTCTCGACGAGGTTTCGCGTTCGGCCGCGCACGATGCCAGGCACTCCGACGGCGCGGCCGACCAGTTGATCGGCAAGTTCCTCACCGATTTCGAGACGGCGATGGACGACGACCTCAACACCGCCGGCGCTCTCGGCGCGCTTTTCACGCTGATCCGCGAGGGCAATACCGCTCTGGACGAAGGCCGCATCATGGCCGGAGACGCCGAGGGGTTGAAGACAGCGCTGATGAAAGTGGATCCGGTGCTGGATGTCTTTCCGAAGCAGCGCGGAGGCTTCATAAACCTGGAAGCGCACGTAATCGTTAGCGTTACAGCAACGGCCGATCTAACTGCCGATTTGGGCCAGCCGCACATCGAGTCGCTCATCGCCGCACGAAATGCCGCCCGCAAAGCGCGCAACTTCGCGGAGAGCGACCGCATTCGCGACGAGCTACTGGCGCGCGGGATTCTTCTGGAAGACACGCCGGGAGGCACGCGCTGGCGAAAGAGCTGACGACGCGCTGTGCCACCGGAGATCCTGCGTCTTCGCGCAGGATAGACTTCGGATCATGATCGGCTACCTCGAAGGCACCCTCAAACAACTTGATGCGACGCGTGCGCTCGTACTCGCCGGCGGCGTTGGTTATGAGGTCCACATCTCGCTGCAGACCTACTACAAACTCGAAGGGCAGAAGACGGTGTCTCTGCAGATCTATACCCACGTGCGCGAAGACGCCCTTTCGCTGTATGGCTTTGCCAACGGCGAAGAGAAGTTCGCCTTCGAGAAGCTGATCTCGATCTCGGGGATCGGCCCGACGCTCGCACAGAAAATCCTCTCGGGCATCGACGCTCCCGACCTCGCCGAAGCCGTGGCGAGGGGCGACGTCCGCAAACTATCGTCGATTCCGGGCGTGGGGAAAAAGACAGCGGACCGCATCATCCTCGAGCTTCGCGACAAGCTGCTCATCCCCGAGTCCGCCCGCCAGGAGACCCCCTCAGCACGAGTCTCCGTCGACGACGACGTGCACTCCGCCCTGATCAACCTCGGCTACAAACCAAGAGACGCGGAGTCCGCACTCGAGATCGCCCGCAAAGAGCTCGGCAATGACGCCGAGCTCTCCGCACTGCTGAAGGCGGCGCTGCGCCAGCTCACGCGGTCGTGACCACCACCGGCGTCCGCCGGCGAAGGGCGCTGTCGACACTCCAGATGCCTGCGCCGTGCGCGGCCACGAACAGCCACACGAAACAGTAGAGCACCGCCAGCTCGCCCTTGTTTTCGATCGGCCAGAAGCCGCCATGGGCATGCGCCATGAAGTAAGCCACGGCCATCTCGCCGCTGGCGATGAATGCGGCGATACCGGTGAAGAGACCGATGACAATCAGAAAGCCACCAACGAGCTCGATACCGCCGCCCAGCTTCATCAACGGTGGCAACGGTCCGCTCATACCTTTCGCCATCGGCGGGTATCCAAAGAACTTCTGCGTCCCGTGCATCGCGAACATCACTCCCGCCACGATCCGAAGGATGGCGAATGTATGCGCCGAAAAGCGCCCGATAAGCTCAGCCATAACAAACCTCCGGAATGCGTGTTTCACGTGTCACGCCAACCGGGCGCGACGATTGCTCTCTCCTGAAGAGGTTACTCATGACCACCACTTCGACCGCATCACAGTCATCGCAGACAACAGGCTCAACCACGACCCATTAATCCTGCCATGTCGAATCCCTCCCCGAAGCACGTGTACATCTTCCCGCTTCTCGCTGCCCTGTGCCTGCTGACTCCCTCAGCCTCGGCCCTGACCAGCGTCAGCCTGAGTCTGCTCGACCGGGCCTGGCCGAACGTGCCCTCTCGCCGCGTAAGCGAGATCGGCCGCGGCATCGGTGTCGTCTTCAGCCCCGATCTCTCCGTCGCCGACAACTGCCGCTTCTATCAGTCGCTCGGCTTTGCCTGTTTTCAGGGGGCCGACTGGGAGAAAGTCCTCAGCGATGTCCATCGCTACAACCTCCTCTATCCCGACCGCCGGATCTTTACCTTGATCCTGGAGACCCACGGCACGAACGGGAACGGACTCAAACTCCAGACGAGCTACGATCCTGCCGCGGACCGGTCGTACATCGCAGCGGGCGCGCTGCAGCAGCGTCTCGAGCCCGAAGGGATCTACTACGTCATCATCAGCGCATGTAACTCCGGACGGCTGTTGCGGCCGTCGATCTACAACGAGCTCGACCCAAACAATGGCGACAAGCTCTTCCTCCCCGCCACGAAAGGGATCGTCGATGCCACACCCGACTTCGTGGCCTCCCGCAGCGCCGTCACGATCATCACACCGCAATCGAGCCACATCGAGACGACGCTTGTCGGCCAGGTGCTCGAGCTCTCCCCCTCCGCGCGCCGAGGCGTCTTCGAATCCGCCAGAACCCTCGGCATCGATCCGGCCAAGGAGTTCGCTGTGTCCGACATGATGGTGGCCATGCTGACGCGCGATCCGAAGCTCGAGCTCACCGCGGGGAGCTATGTGGATCAGCTCAGCCGCGATGCCGCTCCTGTCGACCGCAGCGAGCAGCTCTTCCGCAAGTTCGTACGCTTCGTCAACGGTGTGGCCGCGAAGCAATATCCGCCACACGCAAAGGTCGCGCGCAAAGTTCCAAAGAAGAAGAAGACCGCCGCAGGACGATAGCTAGAACGACTCGAGCAGTTTCTGATCGACTCCGGCGACTTTCCCGAGCAGCGCGAAATCGACCTTGTGCGCATACTTGTCCATCGCCCGACGCACCTGTTCCGGAGTGACCTCGCCGAGTTTGCGAAGATAGACGTCGAAATTCTGCCATCCGCCGCCAATGAGCTCCCACTCGCCGAGGGTTGCGGCGATGTCCCCGGAAGCCTGGGTGTCCATCAGCATGTTCGTCTTCATCTGCTGCACGCCTTCCTTCAGCTCCGTATCCGAGATCGGAGTCGTGCGCATTTTGTCGACCTCGTCGCGCATCACGGTGATCGCTGCATTCGGATCGGGCGTCGTAACGTACAGCATGCCAACGGAGCGCTGGCTGCGGCGCATGCCGGAGAAAGGCGCATAGGACAGATTGCGCTTCGTACGGATCTCTTCGAACAGCCGGTGACTGAGAATGTTCATACCTACGGCCATGGCCGGATAGTCTTCGCTTCGCGGATTCGGAGCAGGGAACAAACCCGTGACGTAGACCGTAGGAAGGTCACGTGTGACGAGCTTTGATGTCGCGCGATCCGCGTTCGGGATCGGTGGAAGCTCCTGCTCGGGGTGATCGTCCTTGCTCGGGATGTCTTTCACAACCGGGCGGAGCAGGCTCTCCAACTGCTGTCGCGTGACATTGCCGACGACGACGAGCATCAGACGGGTGCGATTGACCGCCGATCCATGCAGCTCTTGAAGCTGTTTCGCCGTCGCCGCTTTCACGGTTTCGGCGCTTCCGAGAGGATTCGCGGCATAGGGGTGGTCACCGTATTCGTTCTCGAGCGCAAGCCGGTCGACATAGCGGTCGGCGCTATCCTGCTCGGCCCGCAGTGCGGTGATGCGGCGCTCGCGCGCCAGGGCTACTTCGGCCTCGGTGAAGAGTGGATGCGCAATCGCGTCCAGGAAAATGCGCATGCTGTCGGTGACGTTGCGCTGGAGCGCGGTCAGCGTAAACGTCGAGTAATCGAGG
>DATLWH010000342.1:0-3104 GCA_035576505.1 Thermoanaerobaculia bacterium
CGCCGCTGCCACATCGCTCGTGGCACGGATCCGCCCGAGAACCTGCTGCTTGTCTTCCGCGGTGATCTTTCCCTTGTCGACGCCGCGTTGCAGGTTGGCCGAGATCGTGGACATGCCGCGCTCGAGGATGGCCTCGGAGACGTCGATGAGGGTGACGTCGAAGCCGGATGCCGCCGCGGTGTGGCCTATGCCGTTACCCATGGTCCCGGCGCCGATCACGACGATCTGTCTCAATGCTCCCTCCAGAAAGGCGGCGAAGCCTATCACGTTGCAGCAGCATGAGAAGCGGGCGTAAGATCCCCAGTCCAGAGTTCGGTCTATGGCCTCGAAATGCTTCATGTGCGGTGCGGCGATTGCGCGGGGAATCCTTTGCGAGCGTTGCGACACGCCGCGAAAACCGAAGCCGGCACAGTCGAAACCGGCCGTGGACGCGCCGCCCCCGGCAACACCGGCCCCTGCTCCACCTCCGGTCCCCGCGTCACCGGTTGGCGAGACTACTCAGACACGACGCTCGGCCGGGCCCTCCGCGGCTGCCGCCACCGCGCCCGTGCCAGAACCGGAGCCGTTTCCCAAGGCTCCGTTGTTGCCGTTTCCAGTGGAGTCGTCATCTCCGGCCATCACCAGCGTCGCCAACGTCATCATGGCCGCCGGAGCTCCGGCGATTGTCCTGGGCGCTGACCGCGGCGTTAAGTTCGTCACTGACGAAGCAAAGAAGCTCTTCGGCGTCCCGCAGGCCGACCTCTCCTCGGTCAAGCAGATTGAAGCGCTGAGCGGCGCCCGGATCGGCGAGCTGTCCGTGCCCACGTCCACCGCGCTGCGCATCCGCAATCGCAACATCCTCTTCTCGCTGATCCCGATCTCGGGAGGTGCGATGGGAGCCGTGCTGATGTTCCGCGAAGCCGACCCGATGAATTCGTCACACGCGTCGTTTGTGTCGTTCGTGCGGGAGACGGTGTTTACGCCGCTGCGCTCGTTGCGTGAGTCGGTGCTCGTATCGTCGCGCTCGCGGCAGCGCGACCCGCTTCTCGAAGATTGGGCGGCCACGATCGATCAGATCCTCTCGTCCCTGGAGATGGCACCCGAAGTCGAAGAACCGGCACCGTCCGCACGGATCCCCAGGGTGGTGGACATCATCCACTCCGTAGCCAATCGCTTCGGTCCGTTCGCTGATCTGAAGAGTATCCAACTGCAGATCGACGTGCCGGAGCTGGAGGAGCGCTTCAGGAATCACGAGCAACTCGTTGATGCCCTCGGCATTCTGATGGACAACTCGCTCCACTACGTTCCGCCGGGTGGGCAGGTCGTCGTCGGCGTCCGCTGGATGGAGCACAAGGGCAAGCCGCTACTGCTTTTCTTCGTGATGGACAACGGTCCGGTCGTGCCGGAAGCGCTTCGTCAACTCATCTTCGAGCCCGGCTACGCCTGGAATCCTCAGGCGGCCGAGCGAACCGGCCGGAGCCTCTTCAAGGTTCGCGAATTCGCTGTTGCGCACGCGGGATCGGTCTGGGTCGAGTCCAAGACGGGGAAGGCGTGCACGTTCTTCCTGCGCGTGCGGCCCGACGGCGCGCGGTAGCCGGCACGGCACAGCGCGCTTCGTCGACGGCATCTCTGTCGCCCGCTGAAAGCGGCCTAGGCACGCCGGAGGCGTGCGGTAGATTAGCCGGTGGCAAGCGCCGAAGGACGCGCCGCCACCGGTCACCGATTCTACCAATGTCGCACCCCGATAGGGGTGCCGGACGTCTCGGAGTGTCGTCAACGCGAGCACCGTCCGCGACCCCTTCCGGGGTCGGTGATGACGTTGATCCCCTGACCGGTGGCGGCGCGTCCTTCGGCGCTTGCCACCGGCTAATCTACGGCAGCGCCTCCGGCGTGCTTCGCGCTGGCTTCGCCAGCGATCGGTGAACGTGAGCCAAATACCAAGCACTGCACACCTACGGCCTCGGAGACTGTCCGCGATCGCGTCGCCGTGCCCCGATGCGCATCCGCAGCGCCTCGAACTTCGTCCGCTGCTCCGGTGTCAGGATGCTCGCGATCTCGGCGTTCGATGCGTCCAGTTCCTGGCGGATTTGTGGGCGGACGTTGCTCATCGCCGCATCGATCTTCGCTCGATGGCGCTCGATGATCTGCAGCACCTGCGTTTTCTGCTGCGCGGTGAGCTGCAACTCACGGCCGAGGTTGTCGGCCATTCGATCGGCGGCGAAGCGTGCCCGGCGCGGGAAGAGCCGCCCGTTGTGGATCAGGTAGAGGTGATCACCGGCCACGCCGACAAGGATGCCGGCGATGAACGCGACCACGACGACCACCACGGCCGCCATGCGAGTGTTACTCGACACTGAACGTATCCCCTCCGACCGAGATATCGACACTCTGCGTGCTCGTGAGCGCATCGAGCGTCGTCACCGGGATTTCGCGAGACTGTTCGAGCCACTGCACACCGAGCGCCGCCACGAGCGCGAGCGTGGCCAATGAGGCCACGACAGGACGGAAGCAGCGGGCCAGAACCAGGGCGATGCCGGCCTGCGAATCCGCGGCAATCCGCTCGCGGACGCGCGCGGCAATGCGCGTAGTCATCATGTCGTCCGGCTCGAAGCGGAGTGGCCGTGCCTCTTCGCGCAATCGGTCCAGGAAGTCGTCGTCAGTCATTGCTGCCCCCGTGAAGGTCCGCCAGTTTCTCTTTCAGTTTGCCTCGGGCGAGGGATAGATGCGAGCGCACCGTCCCCTCGGTCAGTCCCGTCATCGTTGCGATCTCAGAGTGTCCGAACTCGTCGACCAGATACAAGCGTGCCACGATTCTCTGCATCTCCGGCAGCGACTCGATGCTGCGGTCGATGCGCCGGGCCAACTCGTTCGCGATCGCCGGCAGGTCGGTGCGGTCGCGCCGCGCCGCCGGTGCCGCGTCGGTGATCTCTTCGTGCCGGAACCTCTTTCGATGTTTCATCACATCGAGCGCCAGATTCGTCACGATGCGGTAGATCCATGGTCCGAACGGCTCACCTGTCTTGAAGCGTCCGATACTCTCGAACGCCTTGACGAATGCCTCCTGCGCCAGATCCTCGGCGTCGGCGGCATTGCGTACGATCCCCCAGGCGATCGAGACGACCCGC
>DATLWH010000343.1:0-3089 GCA_035576505.1 Thermoanaerobaculia bacterium
CGCTGGAAGGGCAGCCCGCTCCCGCCCTCGACATGACCACGGTCATCGGCGCGCCGGCGACGCCTCTCTCCTCGCTCCGGGGCACACCGGTACTGATGTTCTTCTTCGCCCACTGGTGCGGCGACTGCCGGGCGCAGGCGCCGTCGCTGATCCGCGTATGGCAGAAGTACAAGCCGACGGACCTGGCGCTGATTACCGCGACGCGTCTGTACGGATCGGTGGACGACAAGCCGGCCACGCCCGCGGCGGAAACAGCACAGATCGAGAAGGTGTGGAAGGAATTGTACGCGGGCCTCGACGGCGTCCCGGCCGTGATCGACACCGAAGCGATGCTGCGCTACGGCGTCTCGGCCACGCCGACGTTCGTCCTCGTCGACCGCAAGGGAATCGTGCGGCTCTACACGCCGACGCGCCTCTCCGAGGCCGAGCTGTCGCGGAGGATTGACGAAGTGCTGGCGGAGGCGCCGTAGGAGCAGCGCGGTAGAGTCGCAGCGTCGACATCGTCCTCATCGGCGCAGAATGTCCGGTGAGGGCGATGTCGCTAAAGTCGCGCTGACTCCGCGGACAGATATCCGATCCGCTTTCGTGGCTTCTCCCGTGCTGCGATCAGACTTCGAATAGCGTCGAAGACAACTTGGAATTGCCCGTCGTACCGCTCCTCGAGCTCGGAGATCCGCTTGGCCAGATCTTCATGTTCAGCAACCATCCGCCGGATCTCGACGAAGGTCCTCATGATTTCGATGTTGACCGAGATCGAACGCTTGCTGTTAAGGACGCTGGACAGCATGGCCACGCCCTGCTCCGTGAACGCATACGGTGCGCTGCGCCGCCCGCCCCACAAACTTGAGATCACAATTTGTGATCTCAAGTTTGCGAACTCGCGCTTCGAAAGTTGAAACATGAAATCGCGCGGGAAGCGAGTGCGATTGCGCGTCACCGCCTGAATCAATGCCCTCGTCTCCACGGCGTAAAGCTCGGCAAGATGAGCATCGAGCATCACCTTTTGCCCACGGATCAGAAAGATGCTCCGACGGATCCGTTCGGGGATTGCTTTCACCTTCACTGCTCTGCGTCCGGCCATCTGATCTTCTCCGCCGTGGTCAATGACCCGACGCTCCGCTTCCGTGGCCGGTCTGTTTCACCGAGTCGCCCCGCGCATGCGCCGCGCAGTCGGGGCACGTCAGAATCTCCCGGAGAAACATCTCCGCGATTTCGTCCGGAAGGTTTTCATCGATGTGAACCTGGCCGCCGCGACGCTCGATCTGCTCTCTCAACCTGCGAATCCTTCTGTTCATACCTGCTCCTTTCCGTCCGAGGTTCCCTCGGAAATTCAGGAGATGCAACTTTTCTACAGGTAGTAGAGCAGCTACCGCGGCTCGACTGTCTCCCCTCTCGCGACCAGCGCGGCAGCGGCGAGATCGCCGGTCACGTTGAGCACGGTGGAGAAGGTGTCTGGGATGGCATCGACGGCGATGAGGAGGCCTATCCCTTCTGCGGGGAGCCCGATTGCGATGAAGAGAGGTGTGAGCATGATGAACGCGCCACGCGGAATGCCGGGGACGGCAAAGGCCAGGAAGATGGAAGCGAAGGCGATCGTGGCGAGGTCGATGGCGTGCAGCGGAATGCCGTAGAACCAGCCTACGAAGAGCGCCCCGACGGTCCAGGACAGCGGCGCCGCGATCTTGAACGTGGAAACCGCGAGCGGGAGGACGAATCCGGTGGTGGTCGTCGACAGTTCGAGTCCGCGCTCGGCGCTCTCGACCAGCGCCGGCAACGAGGCGATCGAGGAGCTGGAACTGAAGGCGATGAGCTGCGCCGGGAGCGCGGCGCGGGCGAACCGGCCCATCGAGATCTTCGCCACCGCGGCCACGACGGGATAGAGAAGTAGGGTGACGACCAGGCAGCCAACCGAATACGCCACGATGTAGAACCCGATCGCCCCAGCCAGCGCGGCGCCGGCATGCGCGGCGAGCGGCAGCGCCAGGGCGAAGACACCGACGGGCGCGAGCATCACCACCCAACGCACCAGAGTGAGCAAGGCGTCGCCGAGGGCCTGGAAGAACCCCGTGAGCGTAGCCCGGACCGGCGCGGCACTGCGGGCGATGGCCAGGGCAAACAGCAAGGTGAAGAGAATCAACGGCATCATGGCGCCCGAGGCGGCCGCGGCGATGGGGTTCTGCGGAAGAAGCGATGGGAGCCACGTGGAGAATGTCTGTGCCTGACCGCCCGCCGCGATCTGGCCCGCGGCCTCCGCCGCGCCCGCTGGCAATTGCAGCGCTCCGGAACGCTGGGGAAGAAGCCGGAAGAGCGCGGGGCCGAAGGGCATGACGACGATGGCCGTCCCTGCCAGAAGGAGCACGAACACGAGAAGCGTTCGTCCGCCCAGTCGTCCGATCGCCTTCACATCCGAGGCCGATGCGACCGCGGTGATCAGGAGCGAGATCACCAGTGGGATGACGGTCATGCGGATGGCGTTGACCCACAGCGTGCCGACAGGCGCGACGAAGTCGGCGGCGCGCAGGAGCGAGGCATTCCCCGTCGCGGCGATGGCGATTCCGCCGGCAATCGCGGCGATGAGAGCGATGAGAACGCGTGTGCTTTCTTTCATCCTGAGCGGTCACATCATCAGGTCGCCACCGTTGATATCGAACGATGCGCCGGTGATATAGCCAGCCTCCTCGGAAGCGGCAAAGCAGATCAGATCGGCCACTTCCAGCGCGGTACCGAGACGGGGCACCGGGTAGCCGGCGGCAAGCCGCGAGAGCAGTTCCGGCGTGGCGTTCTCGCGAGTCAATTCGGTGTCGATCATCCCCGGGCAGACGGCGTTCACGGTAATTCCGAACTGCCCGAGCTCTTTGGCGGCAGCACGGGTCAGACCGAGCAGCCCGGCCTTCGACGCCGTGTAGTGGGCGCCGCCGAGGGTGCTGACCATCCGGCCGGCGGACGACGAGATGTTCACGATGCGGCCATAGCGTTGCGCCTTCATGGCCGGGAGCACCGCTTTGGTGAGGAGAAACGGTGCCGTGAGGTTCACCTCGAGGGCCTGACGCCATTCGTCCGCGGTCAGGTCGGGAAAGCGCGTCGAGCGG
>DATLWH010000344.1:0-2224 GCA_035576505.1 Thermoanaerobaculia bacterium
GAGACGGCGGCGGGATTTGTCGAGCGTCTGCCGCCGCTGATCGACGACGATCACGAGCTGGATGTGATCGGTGGCACCGCCGGCTGCCTCGCCGCGCTCCTGGCCCTTCAGAAGTTCCGGCCATCGGATGCGGTCATGAACGCCGCCATCCAGTGCGGCGAGCATTTGCTGGCCACGGCCAAACCGATGCCGGCCGGGATCGGCTGGCTGACGATCGGGAGCGCCACGCCGCTCGCCGGCTTCTCCCACGGCTGCTCCGGAATCGCATCGGCCCTCGGCGAGCTCTGGGCGGTGACCGGAGACGAGCGGTACAGGAAGGCGGCGATCGACGCCGTCGTGTACGAGCGCTCCCAATTCATCCCCGCCATCGGCAACTGGCCGAGGCCTGAGACGGCCCCCGCGGAAAAAGAGGACCGGATGGCGTTGTCGGTGGCCTGGTGCTATGGCGCGCCAGGAATCGGTATGGCGCGCCTTCGCCTGCTGCAATCGATCGATCATCCCATGTTGAGAGAGGATCTGGCCGTGGCTGTAGAGACGACGCTCTCCGAAGGCTTCGGAACGAATCATTGCCTCTGCCACGGCGCCCTCGGCAATCTCGATTTCCTGATCCAGGCCGACGAGCTCCTCGGCGACCCTGAGCTTCACTCCCGCGTGGCGCTCATGACCGGCTCGATCCTGGACAGCATTACCAGAGACGGCTGGCTCTGCGGCGTGCCGCTCGGCGTGGAGTCGCCCTCGCTGCTCAACGGCCTGGCCGGCATCGCCTACGGCCTGCTTCGCGTCGCCGAGCCGAGGCGGATGCCGTCGATCCTGGCGCTCGATTCGCCGATGGCGACCTTAGCGGTGTAAGGCAAGAGACACGACTGCGTGGTCGCGGCCTGTGGCCAGGACGAAGACCCCGACGCGCGACGGTCGAAGCCCGCGATCGGCTGGCGCATCTCCCGCGACGCCGCGACGACTCCGAGTTCCGGCGCGAATTGCCGAGTGTCGAGAGTGCAGTAGCGGCGCACGATGAGGCCAGGCCATAGCCAACGACTTCACCGCCTATTACAGAACGAATCAGCCCGCCGTCTTCGCGTCGAAGAAGGCGTCGATCGACCGTTCCGTGGCCACACTGAAGCAGATCTTCGGTAACACGCGCTTCCCGGAGATGCATGTCGATTGGCTCACGCATCGCGACATCGTCGGTCACCTCTACACGCTGGGATGCTTCCGCTGTCACGACTACCAGCACGTCAGCGCAGACGGGAAACGGATCAGCAAGGAGTGCACCGTTTGCCATGCCACACCGTCCTCGGCGAGAGCGGCGCCACGGCGGAGTTCCAGCACCCGGTCGATCTGGGGAACCTGCGGAACTTCAATTGCGCCGATTGTCATTCGGGCGGGGTAATGTCGCAATAAGACATTGCGACCGCTCGGTTGTTCGCCGAGCGGCCAGGCGGTTCCGTCCTAGGCTTGCCTATGGGAACGTCGAGTTTGAGCAACCGACGTTCAGCGAGAACGCCCTGACATCCGCTTGTTGAGAGACCGGCAGAAGGATCATCGGTCGGATCGTCGGCGGAATTCGAGCAAGGTCGTAATAGAGACCAGCGTGTTCGAGCATCGGGTTCATTGTGGGCTCGTTGACGACGCGGAGGTCGATGTCGTCGGTGAAGGTGATGCGGCGCCATGTGGCATCACCCGATCGCCGCACGAGCAACTGCCCGATCGGCACGTGCCCGTCAAGCATCACCTCGCGCGCGAAGGGGCGATTGCCTCGGCCTTCGAAGTCGGGATCGTAACGCGCAGTCTGGTCGTAGGGGACGGCGGAGAGGCGCCCGGCCGGGAGAAGGAACGACGCTGAGATCGGGCTGGAAGGCGACGGGACTTCGTCGAACACATCCTCCCTCAACGCATCCATCTCGCCGTTCGTGATTGCCCGGAGGTGCGGAGCGATCGTGTCGAACGACCCTCCGCGGCTGAATGTGGGACTTCCGGTGCGGGCGAAGCGGAGGCCCGTGTTGGTCAGGTCGAGCGTGCACTCATTGCCGTCGCACGCCAGCGGCACGTCGCCCGATTCGATCGCCGCCTGTTGCAGATGGAGCGTGGCACGATGCGGCATGGCATCGGTGCCGCGCATGGTCACCGAACGCGGCGCGTGCCCCGCATCGAACACGTGGCAGATCAGACCCGAAAACGTGATGTGAACGTCAGCGCCGCCGCGCGGCGCGGGCGAGGCCCCGAG
>DATLWH010000345.1:0-7850 GCA_035576505.1 Thermoanaerobaculia bacterium
TTGGGCAACCAACGCTGCCGGCCGTGCCGGCCCGGCTAGAGCGGTGGTTTGTTCCGACCGCCGACCCCCGACTCCCGACTCCCCGCTTCCTTTTCCAACTGGAACTCCCACTTCGCCGCATCGATCGGCTCGTTCGCGTAGATGTGGAAGACGCAGCGGCCGGCGCCGCCCTGGAAGGTCTCGTCGCGTTCGACGCGCACGCCCAGGAGGCGGGTGAGGGCATTGACGGAAACGCTGCAGAGCGCGGGGCGGCGCATGGCGGTGTTGAAGAACGGGCAATTGCGCTCGACGAGCAGGAAGCCGTCGTCAACACGCTCGCTCGTCATGTACGGATCGGCCGAGGCGTAGAGACTCTTGAGTGCTTCGACCCTGGTCTCCAGCGGCATTCCCTGAAGCGTCTTTCCTTCGATCGACACGCGGTCATCGCACACGCGCTTGAGCACGCGCACCGCCGCGTCGGGTCCGAGCTCTTCGGCGACGGCGTCGATGACGGCGACATTGAGAAGGTCGTAGCTCTTCGGGAAGAGATGGTCGCCGGCCTCGGTGAGGTTGTAGCGCGTGGCCGGGCGGCCCGTGCGTCCGCGCTCGTCACCGCGCGCAACGCGCGACTCGATCCATCCCTCGCGCTGGAGCTGCAGGAGTTGCTGCCGCACCGCTTCACCGGTGAGCTGAAGCTGGTGCGCAAGCTGTGCGATCGTGGACGGGCCCTGGCGTTTCAGAGCGAGAAGGATCGCCCGCCGGCTATCGGGAAGTTGGTCGACGCTGATGATGGCTTGGCTCCTGAAAGGGAATTAGACATGAAACATTGGAGTCCAATCGTCGGATTGTCAAGGGGGTGCTTGCAAATCGTTGGTTTGCTAGACTTCGCGGCCATGATCCGCAGACTCCTTTTCCTCCTCCTCGCCGCCGCCGCCCTCCCGCTTTTCGCATCGAGCAGCAAGACGTTCGAGGCGACGTATGTCGCCACGGTGAAAGACGTTCCGTCGGGGTTGAAGGAGCTGAAAGTATGGATTCCGCTGCCGGTCAGCCGCGGCGGGCAGACCATCAGCGACATCCGCATCGAGTCGCCGCAACATTGGACCGTGAGGTCGGAGGGGGAGTTTGGCGACCGCTACGCAACGACGACGATCGCCAATCCACCCGCCGGCGACTTCGCCGTAAAGGTGCACTTTCGCGGAACGCGCAACGAGATCACGACCTCCCGGCTCGCGGAAACAAAGGCTTCGAAAGCGGAGCTCGCGCGGGCTTTGCGGGCAGACAAACTCGTGACGCTTTCACCCCGGGTGAAGAAGCTGGCCAACGAAGTGACGGCCGGGAAGACGACGCCGACCGAACAGGCGCACGCCATCTACGACTACCTGGTGGCCAACGTGAAATACGACAAGACCATCCCGGGCTGGGGCCACGGCGATACGGAGCGCGCCTGCGACATCAAGGCCGGCAATTGCACGGACTTCCATTCGCTCTTCATGTCGATGGCGCGGGCGAAGGGGATTCCGGCACGCTTCGTCATCGGCTTCCCGATGAGCGCCGATCACGGCACGGTCCCCGGCTATCACTGCTGGGCGGAGTTCTACGTGAATGGCAAGGGCTGGATTCCGGTCGATCCGTCGGAAGGGTCGAAGGCGACGGATGCCGCGCACCGCGCCTACCTCTTCGGCAACCTCGACCCCGACCGCGTGCAATTCACCATGGGCCGCGACGTCGTGCTGACGCCGCCCACTGCCGAACCGCTCAACTACTTCATCTATCCCCACGCCGAGGCCGATGGCAAGGAAGTGGGAACGCCGGCGATCGCGCTGGAGTACGCGGCGAAGTAGACAAAAACGATGTTTTCCCCCGGCTGGAAGCCCATACGCGCTAACTTATAACTTAAGGCTACGCCATGCGCCGCGATAGCGGCCCAAGACGGTAGCCAGGCGTGCGAGCGCTTTTTGCGAGCACCCCTGGTTCGGATGTCGATTGAGTCGTGCCGCGTCAGCGGCACTGGATCATCAAACGAAGATGCATCGCGATTTCCAGTGCCACTGACGCGGCACAAAACCTATGCACCTCGCGTTACCAGGGGTTGCTCGCAAAAGGCGCTCGCACCCCTGGCTATCCTCTTCTGCCGCTATCGCGGCGCCTTGCCGGCGGCTTTAAGTTAGCGCGTATGGGTTGGAAGCCGGGGGCTACAGATCTTGGGCCGGCTTCGCCGGCCATGCGCGCTTGGTCCTTACTTCGCCCGCGTCAGGAAGAACTTCGGGTTGTGCTCGCCCGCGCTTCCGTCGGGGTTCTGCATCGTCCACATCGCTTCCATCTCCTCGCTGCCGATGAAATGGAGATAGCCGTTGTGGACGTGTGGATGGTCTTTGGCGTGTTCGCCGCCGACGCTGGCAAACGAGAAGACGAGCCGGTCGGGCGTCGACTGCGCCTTGTCGAGCTTCATGACCGGCTGGTTGTCGGCACCGCAGAAGTGCGTAGCCACGATGTCGTTGCCGTTCAGCGTGTAGATGGTCAGCATCTCGTGCGGCGTGCCGCCGAAGAGCGTCTCCATCACCGCGGTTCCGCCTGCGGTGAGCCGGTAGCTGACGCTTGCCGGCGGACCGTCGGGTGTCATGGCGTGACCACTCCAGTTGCCAGCCAGCGCCTTCAGATGCGCGAATGCATCAGCCGCGCTCACGGGTTCCGCGGCACGCGCGTTGACGCTGATGCTGACGAGGAAGACAGCCACGATCGTCGCCGCGGCCGTGCCGCCGCGCGCAGGACGGCCGTAGCGCTGCGTGGCCCATCCGACGATTGCGCCGACGATCGATCCCGGCAGCATGATCTCGAAGTAGTAGCCATGCTGCATGGCCGCCACGCCGTACGCCAGCAACGCGCCGACGAAAAGTCCGAACGCGATGCCCCAGGCCACAGACTGCACCTTTCGCGCGAACCAGCCGGCCGCGATGCCGGCGATCATCCCTTTGACCGTCGAGCCGATGACGATGCCGATGATTCCGGCGCGCACGGCCGGTGTGAACCAGGCCGTCATCCCGTCGACCGCACCGAGTGCGGCACCAAGCAAGAGTCCCACGAGAATCTTGTTCATGTTGTTGCCTCCGAAGATCGTATTCAACGTCTGCTCGAAATCCTTTAATGGCGAACCCAGAGAATCACGATCACCCGCATGACGAGATAGGCGATGACGATCGTGACGAGCGCGCGATTGCGCGACAGCCAGCGGCCGGCGACTTCGACGGCATTCTCACGATAGGCGGAGACCGGCTGCCCGTCCAGCCAGCGTGACACGTCGTCCGCGAGGTGGCGCGCCGACGCGTAACGATCGCTCTGCGCGGCTGCCGTGGCTTTCGCGCAGACCGCCGCCAGCGGACGCGGGAGCTTCGCGGGCAGAAGCACGCGCAGGATCGCCCCGAGGGCGTAAACGTCGGTCGAAGGACCGATCAATGCGGCCGCGCCCTGCTCCTGCTCCGGCGCCATGAAGCCGCGCGTCCCGGCGACCAGGGCGTCATTCGTGCCCCGGGCGCGCGCCACGCCCCAATCCATTACCAGCACTTCGCCGAAGTCGCCGAGCATGACGTTCTCCGGCTTGAGATCGCAGTGGACGATGCCGTTGGCGTGGGCGAAGGCGACCGCTTCGCAGATGCGCAGGAAAACCCGCAGCAGCTCAGGCGTCGAGGCCTGAAACTCGTCGAGACGCCGCCCGCGCACGAGCTTCATGGCGTACCAGAGACGCCCGTCCGGCAGCAGTCCGACGTCGTGCAGCGGCACGATCCCGGGATGTTCGAGCCCGGCGATGGTCCTTGCCTCGGCGCGCATCCGCTCGACGGCGTCCTCCGAGGCCAGCTCACTGGCCAGCACCTTGATGGCGACGCGGCGGCACAGCTCGAGGTCTTCCGCTTCGTAAACAACTCCCATCCCTCCGCGGGCCAGCTCACCGTGGAGGCGATAGCGCGTTCCGCTGAAATCCGGGAGCTCCGCGACGGCGCGGAGATGGGCCACGGCATTGTCGGAAAGCCAGGTCATCCCTCGACTCCGAGAAGGGAGCGGACTTCCGCGCGATACTCGCTCTCCGAGGCGGTGGCCTCGCGCAATACGTCGAGAACGATGGCCCGGAAGCGGCGGCGCATCGCCGCCAGACCGTTGGTGACGCTCATCTCGCTGAGGCCGAACCGCTCGCCGATCTGGCGGTACGACGAGGTTGACGATTCGTCGAGATCGTACGCCTCGAAGATGGCGAAGCGCGTCGGATCGGACTCCTCGCGCAGCCGCTCGACCGCCAGCGCAAAAACACTGCGCGTCCACTCGCGCTGAAAGTAATCCTCCGGCGTACCGCCGCGGTCGTGCTCGCGGGCGACCTCCGCTTCGGCGTCGATGAAGTCGAGCTTCACGCTTCCGCCGCCGTGCTTCTGCCGCAGCGACGCTTTGACTTCATTGGCAACGAAGCGTTCGAACAACATCCGCAGGAACGTCCGGAAGCTGGCCTTCGCGGCGTCATAGGCCGCAAGCGAGCCGTTCTCGAAACACTTTGCCAGAAACGCCTGCGTCAGATCCTCGGCGTCAGCGACTTCGCGCCCTCGTGCCACGCGCAGGTATTTGTAGAGAGGCTTCCAGTAGAGCGCGACGAACGTATCGAAGGCACGCCTGCGCTCTTCGTCGTCATCGCTCGCCAGAGCGACGATCACACTGCGGCGCGTTGTGGGGAACATTGGAGGAGACGATAGGGTAACGCGGAAGGACTGCGTTGCGCGTCACCAACGCTGTCATCCACGCTGTCATCCTGAGGCTGCCGCAGCCGCGGTACGAATTGTGGTTGCTTGCTCAAATCTGATCCCGCGGCGTAGGACGCCGAAGGACCCCCTGCGCGCTTGCCGGGTCGGGTGATGGCAACTTCTCGATGCAAGCTCCTGGGGGGTCCTTCGGCGTCCTTCGCCGCGACGTTCGATCGGCGCAAGCATCGACACTAGAGGCGCGGCTTCGGCAGCCCTCAGGATGACAGGCAAACTCCCTCGCCCGTATGAGAAATCCCCCTACCCCTTCCCCATCGCCTTGAGCCGCCGTTGAGCGAGCTCCCATACCGAGGCGCCGTCGCCTTCCTTCTTGACGACGCGCTTGTAGGCTGCCAGGGCCGCGTCGCGCACGCCGTAGTTCTCCGCCATGCGGCCGAGCACGTACCAGTCGCTGCTGTCGGGCTGGTCGCGGCGGCTCTTGTCGAGCGTGCGGATGAGGGCATCGCGCGCCTCGATGTTCTTGCCGGTCTCCGCGTAGAGCGTGGCCAGCGTGTGCAGCGCCGCGGCGGAGGTCTGCGACTCTTCGGCCGTGGCGCGCCGCGCGTTTTCCATGGCATGCGTGACATTGCCGACGAACAGCTCGAACCATGCGGCGTTGTTGTAGTCGTTCTGCGTCGGCGACAGTTTGTCGACGATCTGCTCGGCATACTTCGCCGCGGCAGGGTAATCGCCGGCTTTGGCGGCGTTCGAGGAGAGCGCCCGGAGCGCCTCGTCGTCCTTCGGCTTCCTGGCCAGCCGCTTCTTTCCCAGCTCCTCGGCTTCGGCTGTCCGGCCGCTCAGCGACAGAGCGAAAATGTGTGTGGTGAAGGCATTGTCCGAATCGGGATAGGCGGCATTGAGGCGTTCAGCGATCGGCACGACGCTCTTCCAATCCTTGCGGTTCGCGTAGGCGGCGCTGAGCGCGACGTCGATCCATGATTTCGTGCTGTCTTTTGCCGCCTTCTCCCGCATCGCCAGCAGAATCGGCACGCTCTTCTCGTCGCCCTTGCGGAGCATGAGCGACGCGGCGGCGGTGCGGATCTCGTCCGCGTTCGTGGCGGCGTTGTCTTTCGGCCACAGCGAGGCGAAAGGCATGCCGCGCAACGGGTCATCTCCGCCGCCGGCCTGCACGTCTTCCCGCAGCCAGTTCAGCCAGGTGCGCGCGGTCTCGAGGTCGCCGGAATCGGCGTAGGTGAGCACCGTCGCGCCAACCGTATCGACAAGGAACGTGCTGGCCTTGATGATGTAGCCGCCGTTCTGCCGCACCACGAAGAGGGTGGGCATGCTCGCGCCGTTCTCGCCGCGGAGGCGCAGGCGATAGCCACTCTTGTCGTTGCCGTCGCTTTGCACGCGCATCGTGCCGAAGGAGAGATCGCCGACCACCGCGGGCGGCATGTTGGTTCCTGAAGTCAGGGTCCGCATCACGCTGAGCGGATCTTCGTCATCCTCTTCGTCTTCGACCGGCTTTACATCAAACGCGAAGAGCTTCTTCAAGCCCGCGTTGTCGTTGCGGACCATCGCCAGAATCATTTTCTGCACGATGGAACGTGGATCCTTCTCGTCGAGCGGAAGGTCTTCGAGCCGTTTCGTCTTTCGCAGCGCTTCGATGAACGGCCGCGCGGAGGAGGCGTTCGGCGCGCCCTGCGTCGCGGCGTCATACATTTCCGTGGCCTGAGGATAGAGGCGCAGGTTGAGCAGTGTCTGCGCGATCGCCTGCGCATACGCGCGGCGCGTGTTCGCGTCGAAGGCGCCCAGCTCGTGAAGCGCCGCGGCCGAGCCGTCGGTGGCGGCGATGGCGACGATGCGGCCGGTTTCACGGAGCTGCGTGTCCCGCACCGTCTTGGCCAGTTCCTTCATCTCGTCGAACCGGCCGGCGTGGGCGAGAACGAGCATCAGATCGCCGTCGAACTGCTTGCCCTCCTTCTCACCGATATCCGTCGTCACCGCGCGATACTCGGCGATCGATTCCTCGAGCTTCGCTCCCGGACCGTACTCGGTCCCGTCGCTGCCGCAGGTGAGCAGCTTGGCGAGCGAACCGCGGTAATCAGCGTTGGCCGGGTCGAGCTCTTTCGCTTTCCGCAGAGCGGCCAGGGCGCCGTCCATGTCGAAGCCCTTCCGCAGAAGACGTCCCAGCAGGTCGTACTCCAGGATGCCGGCCAGGGCTGCCTGAGCATGGGCATTCGATGGCTCGAGCGTGACGGCTCGGTGGATCTCGTCCCGGGCCGCGTCGCCGAGGCCGCCGACGAGCAGAGCGCGCGCGATCTCGATGTGATGCTGCGCCTCTTTCGGATGGAGCGCGACCAGCTTGCGGAACTCGGCCAGAGCGCCGGCAACGTCGCCGGCGTTGAGCTTGGCCTGACCCACCAGGTCGAAGCCGATGATGGTCGGTTTGGACTCGAAGATCGTCTTGAGCGCGGCGCGGGTCTGTTCAAACTCCGCCGCGCTGATACGCCGGTTGCCGCTGTCGAAGCGGAGCACCGCCGTGACCGAGCCATCCGGCTGCGATGTGTACTCCTTCGTCAGCGTGGTCGTGCCGAGTTTCGTCGTCTCGTTGGGCGGCAGCGTGCGCACGGCGTAACCGGCCGGCGGCACGATGCGGTAGGTCCATTCGCGCATTCCGGCCGCGGGAAAGACAAACTCCCCTACACGCTTCTTGCGCGATTCCTCGGCGTGGTCATCGCCGAAGTTGCGTAGCGGGAACGGCAGCCAGTTGAGCAGGTTCGCCGGATGGAACGCCACCGCGGCGTCGCCGTCGTGTGCCACGCCGGTATCCGCGTCCGAAGCCTCGATCGTGACGCGGAACGGCTTGGTCAGGTCGTGAGGATCGGTCGCTTCGACCTTGTCCAGTCTCTTCGCCGAGTAGTAGGACTTGACGTAGCTCTCGATCTGCTCGTGGAACTTGGTCCGGTCGCTCTCCGCGTACAAGTGCCGCTGGAACGAGTCCTCGGAACCGGTGACCGTCTCCGTGGTCTCGACGACGTGCGCCTTGCCGTCTTCCGGCAGCGTGTAGGTGCGGGTCTCCGAATACTTGTTGCCCGTCGACGGCGTCTCGGGCGTCTTCGTCAGCCCCGCCGTGTCGCCGGCCGCGATGAGGGCCAG
>DATLWH010000346.1:0-5137 GCA_035576505.1 Thermoanaerobaculia bacterium
GCGGCACGTCCGCTGCACAGCGCATGGAGGGCACCGATATGACCGTCCAACACGAAAGCGATATCCGCCAGCTTCTGGATGCCGCCGCAGACGCAGTCCGCGCCAGGAACGTTGACGCTCTGATGTCCAACTTCGCGCCGGACGTGCTGTCGTTCGACGTCATCGATCCGCTGCAATACGTCGGTTTGGACGAGGCCCGCAAACGCGCAGAGGCATGGTTCGCCTCGTTCGACGGCCCGATCGGCTATCAGGTCCGCGACCTGTCCATAGCCACGGGCGATGACGTCGCCTTCTGCCACAGCCTCAACCAGGTCAGCGCCACGAAAACGGATGGGGTGAAACTCGAGATGTGGTGGCGCGCCACAGTCTGCCTCCGCAGGATCGGCGGAAAATGGAAGATTACCCACCAGCACAACTCCGTGCCGTTCGACCCGCGGACCGGAGGGGCGTCGATCGAGCTCGAGCCGTAGAGTCATCCGCCGGGAGCCGGCTCTGGACGACGATCCGCCGGGATCCCTCAGGCGCAAAGCCTCTCGTGGGAGGCTTAAAGCCACAGGGGTGTGGCTTTAAGCCACCCGGGTGTGTGTTAAAGACACAGGGCTGTGTGTTAAAGCCACAGGGGTGTGTGCTAAAGCCACCGGGGTGTGTGTTAAAGACACAGGGGTGTGGCTTAAAGCCACCGGGGTGTGGCTCAAAAGCCACCGGGCTGTGTGTTAAAGCCACAGGGGTGTGTGTTAAAGCCACAGGGGTGTGGCTTAAAGCCACTGCGGCATGGCTCAGAGCCAGTTACCTCGTTCCCGGCACCAGTTGACTCGTTCCCCGACCCAGTTACCCAGGCTAGAGGCTGGCGAGCAGCGGCGGTACCCCTCTCTCCTCCACCACCGCCAAGGCCCTCTCCACCACCGCCCGCTGCCGCGCGGCATCATTCGGCTGATCGAGCGGATAGCCATGCCGGAAAGGCACGAAGAGCGCCCGTGGCGGGCGCACCTTTTCGGCCACCTCGCGGAGCAGGACGATGCACACGGTCGTGATTCCGCGTCGTTCGATCTCCGCGGCGATCAGACTGACCGCCTGATTGCACATCGGTCAGACGGGAACGAGCAGGACGACGTCGACGCCGTCCTGGACGAACAGCTGCGCGGCCTCCGGTGCGGTATTGCGGATGAGACGCCGTGGCGCGGTGATCGAGCCCATGAAGGAGAGATGACGTTGGTTGACCCGGCCGATCCGGCCATCGCGCGCGAGCTCGTGCAGGCGGTCGAGCGGGAAGGCCAGGTTGGGGTCCGACTGGATGCCGCGGTGGTCAAACGTCTCGCTGCGATGCGTGTCGATGAGCGAGGAGACGACGGCATCGCCGGGGATGACGCGGTAACTGGTATCGCCGCCTTTGGTCTTTTCAAGAAACGGCGGCTGATCCGGCATCACCAGGCCGGCTGTGGTGACGAGAGCGACATTCGCCTCGGCCAGCGGCTTGCGGAGCGGAGTCCACGGCACCGGATCGATGCGCCACCACCGGTACGCTTTCAGGAAGGCGCGGACGACGAAGGAGAACTCGGAGACGTCGCCCATGAGGGGGAGTTTACCGTGGTGAGCGCCAGGCAGGACTCTCAACCGCGGGAGTTACAATGGACTCTCTCCTCATGCGCATCCGAGTGGGCACGAGCGGTTACAGCTACAAAGAGTGGAAGGGGACTTTCTACCCCGAGGACCTGCCGGCGGCGAAGATGCTGCCGTACTACGCCGAGCGCTTCGACTCGGTCGAGATCAACAACACCTTCTACCGGATGCCGGATGCGAAGATGGTGGCGAAGTGGGGGGAGCAGGTACCGGACGAATTCACGTTCGTGCTCAAAGCGCCGCAGCGGATCACGCATCAGAAGAAGCTCGCCGGCGCGGGAGCGGACGTCAGCTACCTGTTCGACGCGGCCAGAGCGCTGGGTCCCAAGATGGGCCCGATCCTTTTTCAGCTTCCACCCTATCTGCGGAAAGATGCGGCGACCTTGTACGACTTCGTCGCGGAGCTGCCGGAGCAGGGGAAGGTCGCCTTCGAGTTCCGGCACGCCTCGTGGTTCGATGAGGACATCTACGCCATCCTGCGGGAGCGGGACATCGCCCTTTGCGCCGCCGACACCGACGAGGTGACGGACGTCGATGCGCTTCTCGTCCCGACGGCATCGTGGGGGTATATGCGCCTGCGCCGCGCCGAGTATGCGGCGGAGGAGCTGGAGGCGTGGGCGGCGCGCGTGCAGCGGCAAGCATGGAGCGAGGCATACGTCTTCTTCAAGCACGAGGACGAGGGGAAAGGGCCGCGCTTCGCCGTGGCCTTCCGCGCGCAACTGCGTTGACGCCGCGGCGCCCCCTCGTTAGGCTTCGCCAACCGTGTCACTACTGCGGAGCCTGATGGTCTTCTCGATGCTGCTCACGCTCAAGTACGTGAGCAGGATCTTCTATCGCCACGATTTCGAGTGGGTCGGTGACGTGCTGCCCGACCCGTGGCACAACATCCGGCTGGTGGCCCTCCTCAACCACACCAGTCTGTTCGAGCCGGTCTTTCTCACCGGCGTTCCGAACCACTTCATCTGGCGCCTGGCCGCGCACGGTGTCGTGCCGGCGGCGGAAAAGACGACCGGCCGGCCGCTCGTCGGCATGATCTTCAAGTTCGTCGCCCATCACGTGGTGGCCATCACGCGCGAGCGGGACCACACCTGGTTCCAATTGCTGAACAGGATCGACCCGAAATCGATGGTCATCATCCTCCCTGAGGGGCGGATGAAGCGAGCCAACGGCCTCGACCTGAACGGTAACCCCATGAGCGTCCGCGGCGGGATTGCCGACATCCTCATGGCCATGAAGGAGGGGAGGATGCTGATCGCCTACAGCGGCGGGCTGCACCACGTCCAGTTCCCCGGCGGCCTGCCGCGCGTCTTCAAGACCGTGCGGATGCGTCTGGAGATCATGGACATCGCCTCCTACATCGAAGAGATGTTGCGCAACGGCGGCGCCGAGCAGTTTAAGAAGAATGTCATGCGCGATCTCGACCAGCGCCGCGACACGTATTGCCCCGAGGAACGGCTGCGGAAGACGGCCTGACCTTGTTCACACCTCGCGCGGGACCCCTCGAGACCGCGCAACTCCGACCGCCTACAATACCCGCGCTCATGCCCGAAGACGTGCTGCCTGTCGATTCGCGTCGTGTCGAGCGGATCAAGCACCTCCAGACGATCCAGCATCTGCTGGCCGCGCTCCTTCTGGCACAGGCGGCGATCGGCCATCTGCAGTCGCCGCACAATCATGCTGTCGTTCTCCCAGTGCTGGAGCTTGTGGCCAGCGCCGCACTTGTCGTCGCGGCCATCCGCGAGAGGGTGCGGCACGCGCGGGGGATCGAGCATGAGCCGGTAGGATGGCTCGAGATCGCCGGCTCGGCCATGGGGTTCGTCGAGGCGATCAGGCATCTGTATGAGCCACATCACCTGAGCTTCATCGTCCTGGGATTTGTACCGCCTGTCATCCTGCTGCTGTTCGGCATCTTCGACGTCCGCATTCGCTCGCGGCGTTATCTGAAAGTCGACGACGACGGCTTCGCGCTCCGGCTGCGTCTCTTCCTGCCGCGGAAGCGCGTGCGATGGGAGGAGATGCGGGGCTTCCATGTGCAGGGAACCGGCGTGGAGTTCACGCTTCGGAATGGCTCCACGCGGAAAATCAGCCTCCGTGACGTGAAGGATCGCGATCAGGCCATTCGCTGGCTCATGGATCAGCTCAACCGGCGCGGTATTCAGGACTCATCTGCGGCGCAATAGCTGCCACCCGGCGATGGCGATTCCGATGAACGCCAGCACGATGAGCAGCTTGTTCTCGGCCAGGGTCGACCACAGCGACTTCTGCGGCTTCGACTTCGTACCTGCCAGCGCGCTCATCTGCGTCCGCCTGGCGGTGCCGCTCATCGACTGCGACACGGCTTGCTTGAACGCATCGAGCGTTCGCGGTTCGTCGGCCGGGGCGGCCACGGCCATGGTCCGCTGCGTATCGATGTGAATGACGTTTGAGGGCATCGGCACGATCAATCGCTCGCCGTGCTCTCCGGCGGCGACGTTGTACGTGCCCTGATCGAAGTAGAGCGGAGTCAGTCCGATGCGCGTGTTCTTGAGAAAGACCACATGCTCGTCGCCTCGCTGGAAAACCGGGACGCCGCTCGTCTCCTGATGAATCCCGTTCACGACGCCGCCCGGGGTGACGATCGTGACCTGGCCGGTAGTGTTTCCTTTCATCGACTGTTCGACGTCGAAGGTCGCGTACGTCACGATCCAGCGGCCGGTCGGGTCGTAACGCGCTTCCGTTCGCACACATCTGCCGAGGATGATGGCCGCGGCGTGATCGACCTTCTCGTCAAACGTGGCCGCCTGCGCTACGGCCGCCTGCGCGGCAGGCGCGGCAATGGCGATCGCGACGAGCGCCATGAGAGCGATGAGACGGTTATTTGAATTCATCCTGAACCGACAATAAGCAATCGAGAGGCCACATTATTGCAGCGATTCCCGGGTGCGGCTCTTGCTTTTGGACTACTCGACGTATCACCCGAAAGGAGAGCATACTCATGCGTAAGGACAATCAGATCAAGAACGATGAAACCCGCGAACCCAGCCGCGGCGAGAGCCCTGCGGCCCGCGGCCGGAGCAGCAGTCCAACCGGGTTTCCCGGCGGCTACGGCCCCGCGCAAGGCCAGGGCGGTGTGAAGTCGGGCAGCACCGACGAGCCCGCGGAAGTGGGCAATCGCGAGCCGTCGCGCGAGCATTAAGAGATAAAACCGCCGGCTCGGCGGATGGGACCGCCAGCGGCGCGCTGGCGGTCCTCCCTCCGGTCTGGATCATCCCCGATCGTTCGTCCCAGGGCGCGCGTGGCATCGCTGCTGCCGACGGCAGGTGACCAGGCGCTGTATCGCGGGTAGTCCCCGAAGTTGAAGCCCGGCACGAACTGACCGCCCGTGTTCTGAATCAGGTGGATTGCCGCGTCGAGGCCGCCGCGCAACGCGGGCTCGGTCCATCCGCCTTCGACGGAGACGGCCTGCCAGAACGATTCCCAGGCATCGGTCGCATAGAGCTGCGAGACCACGTTCTGGAATGTGGTGAGGAATGTTGTGAAC
>DATLWH010000347.1:0-2517 GCA_035576505.1 Thermoanaerobaculia bacterium
TGATGGCGGTCCCATCCACAAAAACGATTCGAGGAGGCGCACATGCTCGTCAGGAGACTCGCACTCACTCTGCTTTTCGTCGCTGCCATGGCGTCGGCCCAGCCGGCCGCTCCTACCCCACCCGATCCATGCGAGACGGGAAAGACCGACGTCTGCGCGGTGACCCGCTTCCAGACCAACCGGGATCAAAAGGCCGATCAGGCCAGCCTCGGCGACTCCATCGTGGTCACGATGAAGGATTCTGTCTACGCCGCCATCGTCCCGCCCTCACAGGCGGGCACGAAGAAAATCACGCTCTACCTCAACGGCAGAGACAGCCTGCTGACACCGGACATCTACAACGACGCCAACAACCAGCTCACCTTCCATCTCGAGCGCAATTCCGACAACAAAGACGTCTGGACCGGGCTGCTGCGCGAGCCCTACAAATCGCCGCACCGCAGCGTGCTGGTCACCATCGGAGTGACCGGCAGTCAGCCGCTGACCTCCGATTCGAGTTTCACGCTCGTCGTCGTGAAATGGGCCTGGTACGCGTGGCTCTGGATCCTGCTTCTCATCATCGTGCTGATTGCCTTCTTCTGGCTGGCGAGCAAGCGCGACATTCTTCGCGACGGTCCTCCGGTCAACGGCAATCGACAGCCTTACAGTCTTGGGAAGTCGCAGATGGCATGGTGGTTCTTCCTCATCATCATCGGCTTCGTGATGATCTGGCTGATCAGCGGCGATCAGGACACCATCAGCGCCTCTCTCCTGACGCTCATGGGCATCAGCAGCGGCACAGCACTCGGATCGTCGCTCATCGAACGGAATGCCAAGAACCCGCCGGCGCCTGCTCCGGACGGAGGTGCCGCTCCTCCGCCGCCGCCACCGCCGGCTCCTCCCGTGGTCTCGCGGGGATGGTTGATGGACATCCTCTCGGACAGCAACGGCTCGATCGTCCTGCATCGTCTGCAGAACGTGCTGTGGACCCTGGTCTTAGGCATCATGCTCGTCGTCGCTGTCGTCACATCGCTGACGATGCCGGCATTCAACAGCACGCTAGTGACCTTGATGGGGATCAGTTCGGGGACATACGTCGGCTTCAAGTTCGCCGAGGATTAGCCGGCACGGCCGGCGGCGCTGGTTGCCGAAGGCTCGGCCACCATCTCCGCTCGATCGTTCTGCCGCGCGGGACTCCCGGACGATAGACTAGTCCGCGATGCGCGATCTCGATCTAGGCGACGGCATCACGGTGCAGGAGCAACTCCTGCGTGCGGTCACCTCGCGCGCAGGAGGTCCGGGTGGACAGAACGTCAACAAGGTGGAGACGCGCGTCACGATCGAGGTGGACGTCGACGCGCTTCCGCTTCCGGACGATCGGAAAGCGCGCATCCGCGAGCGTCTGGCGGGCCGCATCAACAAACTTGGCGTGTTGCGCGTGACGTCGCAGGCCGAGCGCAGCCAGCTCCTGAACCGCGACCGCGCCCTGGCCAGGATGGAAGAATTGCTCGCCGACGCCATCGCCGAACAGGAGACGCGCAAACCGACCCGCATCTCGCGAGCGCAGAAGCGGCGACGGCTGGAAGAGAAGAAGCGGCGGGCGCAGACGAAGAAGCTGCGGAAGATAGGGATTGGTGATTAGTGATTAGTAGATTAGTGGACAGTAGATTAGTGGATCAGTGGATCAGCAGATTCGAGGCTCGCCGAGCGAGCCACGAACAATCGGACCGCTCGAGTCCCTAATCTACTAATCAACTGATCTACTAATCAACTGATCCCTGATCTACTAATCCACTGATCCCTAATCCACTAATCTACTTCCCTCCGCCTGCCTCCCCCTTCACACCCGCCCATGCCGCCAACGCAACGTCCGCGGCCGGTTTCAGCTTCGCCCAGCTTGCGCGCGCGTCCGGCGTCGGTGCCGCGTCGGCGCTGTCGATGGCGTTAGCGAGCTTCCCGAGGGCCAGGTTGATGAAACGGATTGACGACTCTGACGGCGGCGGGGCGGTGAAGTCATCGCCGGAGATGGTTCCGGAGACTTCCACTGCCTTGCGGCGCAGAGCCTCGGAGATATCCGTTCGCTTCACGAACGCCGCCGCTTCCGTAAGCGCGGCCGCGAGCGACGCGCGCGTCTGTTCGACCTCGCGCGCCAATGCAAACTGCTCCGCGTAGGCGCTGGCCGGCAGGTTGACGCGCGGATCGGGAACGACCGTCAGCGGCTGTGTGAGTTTCTGTCCGTTCACGGTCAGCACTACTTTGTAGTCGCCCGGCGGCGCCCAGATGCCATCCGCGAATGCGCCACCACCACCGCCACGGCGTCCTGTGACTCCTGCCGGTGCCTGATAGTGCAGCGGCCAGACGAAGCGGTGCATGCCCGGAGCCGCGGAGACGGTCGACGGCGTCGTGAACCATTCCGGCGCGGTGCCCAGCCTTTTGAGGTCCATCGCCGCGGGAACGTCGGCGCTGCTGTAGCGTCGCACGAGCGCGTCGCCGGCATCGAAGATCTCCACGGTCACAGGCTGCGAGCCGGCGCCGCGG
>DATLWH010000348.1:0-2313 GCA_035576505.1 Thermoanaerobaculia bacterium
TTCATGAAAGACGTAGCCGTCGCGCTTGAGCGCGGCCACGATCATCCGGCGGATGCTCGGGTCGTCATCAACCACCAACACGCAAAACGGATCGCTCCCCGTCACCTCTTCACCAGTCTGGACCACGATTTACTCGCATGCACAACGAGTGCCTCCCGGAATATCGTACTCTCCGCGGGCGCTTCTCGGATGGCCTTGAAAGTCGCCGTAGCCATGTCGGGCGGGGTCGATTCATCGACCGCCGCGTACATTCTCAAGTCGTCCGGCCACGACGTTGTCGGTCTGTCCATGCAGATGTACGACAACCTCGTCAATGCCGACACGACGTACGGCGGTTGCTGCACGATCGACGATCTCACCGACGCCCGCCGTGTGGCCTGGAAGCTCGAGATCCCCCACTTCACGCTGAACCTGGAGCAGAATTTTCACGAAAAAGTCATCACTCCGTTCGTGCAGTCGTACCTGAGCGGTCTCACGCCGAGCCCCTGCGTTCTCTGCAACACGCATGTGAAGTTCGACCTCTTCCACGAAAAGGCGCGGGCGATCGGTGCCGAGAAGATCGCCACCGGTCACTACGCGCGCATCACCCGCGGCGATGACGGCCGCTTCCAGTTGCGCAAGGCGCTGCACCTGGCCAAAGACCAGTCGTACTTTCTGTTCGAGCTGACGCAGGAGCAGCTCGGGGGCGCGCTGTTTCCTCTGGGCGAGATGACCAAGCCGCAGGTTCGGGACGTGGCGGAGGAGGCGGGACTGGTCGTGGCCAGGAAGAAGGAGTCCTACGAGATCTGCTTTGTGCCGCAGAAAGACAGCTATGCGGCGATCGTCGAGCGCGAGGCAGCGGTCGCGCCGGGCGAAGCGTCCGGCGAGATCGTCGATATCGACGGCAACGTGGTCGGCACCCACGACGGCTACTACCACTTCACGATCGGCCAGCGGCGCGGACTCGACATCGGTGGAACAACCGAGCGGATGTACGTCGTCGACGTGAATCCTTTCACCAGGCGGGTGGTGGTCGGCGAAGCGGCCGACCTGGAGCGTGATGAGCTGCTTGCCGAACGTGTGCACTGGATCTCTGGTGAGACCCCGTCCGGACCGATCGAGATCCAGGCCCGGGTTCGCTCTCGCTCCGCGGACGTGGCCGCGACCGTGACGCCGCTTGCCGATGGCCGCGCCCGTGTGCAGTTTGCGCAGAAGCTTCGAGCCGTCGCTCCGGGTCAGGCCGTCGTCTTTTACGACGGAGACCTCTGTCTGGGCGGCGGGTGGATCGCGCGCGGCTGACCTCAAGCCAGTTGCTGTAGCTTCGCGTCGACGTTCTCAGCCCACTCCGGCGAGCAGTCGGGATGATGCCGCGCTCTTGTCAGCGCGTCGCGCGCGCCGGCCGCGTCGCCAGCCAACTTCCGTAGTGTGCCAAGCTTCACCAGTGGGCCGATGACGTTCGCACCAGACGTCTCGATATTACACAGCGACTCGTACAGGACGATCGCCCAATCGCGCTGGCCGCGGCGCTCGGCGAACTGCGCCGCGCGGGCCAGGAAATGCGGCAGCGGTTCCGCTTGCAGTTCGCGGATCAGATCGGTCGCGGAATCATCGTGTTTCTCCTCGATGTCGCGCGTCAAGAGACGCGTGGCATAACCGTCGCGCGTTGCGGCGTCAGCAGCAGTGTCGAGGGCGAAGCGCAACGCGTCGATGTCACGTGGCTGCTCGGTCAGTAGCGCGTGGATCAATGTCCGCGCGCCGTCGAGATCCCCGGCGTTTCTGGCTGCCACTGCCTTGACGAGACGGTCATCGGCATTCCATGTCGTCTCGCTCTCGACGGCCGGCTCGACGAATTTCTCCTCGATGCCCAGCAGCTTGACCATGAACGCCACACCCATGCCGTAAAGAAAGCCACCGACGTGTGCGGAGAAGGCCGTGCCTCCACCGGACGTTTCGGTCGACGTCAGGAAGAACTGTTGTCCAAACCACAGCGGCAGCACGACGTAGGCCGGCACGAAAAAACGGAAGTTCCACCGCCACCGCAGCAGAAAGGGGATGAAGATGAACTCGACCTTCGACGTGAGGAAACGGACGAGGTAGGCCCCCATCACGGCGGCGATGGCCCCCGAAGCGCCGACGAGCGGGATGGTGCTGTCCGGATGCCTGGCCGCGTAGCTCATCGTTGCGGCCACACCGCCGCTGAAGTAGAGAAAGATAAAGAGCGGGCGGCCGAAGACATCCTCGACAAACGGCCCGGTGATGAAAAAGAAAAGGAGATTGCCGAGAAGGTGCAGCAGGCCGACGTGGATGAACATCGCCGTGAAGATGCGGAGAGCG
>DATLWH010000349.1:0-2366 GCA_035576505.1 Thermoanaerobaculia bacterium
CTTTCGTAAGGTGTCGGCATGGCGGAGTATTTTATCGCACGGATAGGTGGGAATGATCACCGAGACTTGCGGAGGCATTCCGCGGATTGTGTCACGACGATTTCGCGCGTACGACCACGAACGTCACGTCGTCATTCGGAGGCCGCTCGCCGTTCCAGCGCTTGGCCGCCGCGGCCAGTGAGGCGATGACGTCGGCGGCGGTCGCACCGCTTGCGGCAGCCGCGAATTCATCCACGGCCATCGCATAGCCGAGCTGCTGGCCCGACTCGTTCTGCAATTCAGGGAACCCGTCGGTCATGAAGAGAACCGTGTCGCCGGGCGCGAGGCCGATGGTCACGTCGTGATAATCGGCCCCCAGTGTGCCCAGCGGCGTGGCGCCGCGCGCCACTTCCTCGATCTTGCCGCTGCCGGGCCGGTACACGTAGCCCGGCAACATCCCCGCGGAGGCCACCGTCAGGCGGTCGCGCTCGAAGCGGGCAAGCAGGAGCGCCATGGCCATCCGGCCGAGGTCCATCCGCTTCACCTTCTCCGCCGCATCGCGTAAGAACTGCGCCGGCGTTACATCCGGCGTGTAGCCGGCGAAGAGGGCCTTGATGACGGTCACCATGGTCCCCGCCTTTGCGCCGTGGCCGGTGGCGTCGCCGATCGTCACGGACAGCACGTCGTTCTGCGCGACGTGAAAGTCGTAATAGTCGCCGCCAACCTCCGCCGCCGTGAGCGTAAAGACGGCCACGTCGTAGCGGTCGTGCGCCGGGACCGACTTCGGCAGCATCGAGAGCTGGAAGCGCCTCGCATCCTCGAGGTCGACCGACTTCCGCTCATATTCGAGAGCGAGGATGCGCTGCTGGATCTCCTGCTCTTTCCGTGTCCGTTCCTGCTCGACGATGGTCTGCTGTTGCAGGCTCAGGTCCTGTGCCATCCGATTGAAGGCCATGGCAAGCTGGCCCATCTCGTTCTTCGACTTCACCGGCAGCCGTGTCATCAGGTCGCCCTGAGCGATCCGTTCGGCGCCGCGCGTGACCAGATTCACATCGCGCGTCATGTGGTTCGCGATCGGAACGATGCCGATGAGCGCCACGAAAATGAGAGCCATGCCGTAGCCGAAGTTCTTCGCCGCGGTCTTCCGCAGTTCCTCGAGGTTGTCGCCGACCGGCCGGGCCACCCCGACGCGCAGACCGCTCTGCGGATCGAGCGACATGACGATGATCCAGTCTTTGATGTCGTTGACCGGCCGGTGCTTGAGCACGCGGTCGGTGATGCCGAGGCGGTCCAGCGTCTTGCGATCGTCCGGGGTCCGCGTGTAGAGGTTGTCATCGCGATCGACAGCAAACGTGATCTCGTCGTTGTCTTCGCTGCGCCCGCCGAGAACGCGGCGTACGACCTCCGGGGTGCTCACCTGAGCGGAGATGTGGCCGATGATCGTTCCCTGCTTCCGAATCGGCACGTTGAACCGTTGGCCGAACAGGAGTGGGATCTGCTTGCCTTCCGCGTTGATCTGCGCTCTCTCGGCATCAGACAAATTCCGATGGATTGTCACGACATCGACAGCACTGGCGGTCTTGGGTGCCGCAGCAATCGAGGGAGGCCGGGATACCTGCGGCGCTGCGTGGAGCGCTACGTTCGCGGGCTCCGGCGGATGCCCTTCGCTCAATCTCCCATGCTCGCGCGCGGCATGCGCGGCATCCCGCCGCATCTGCCGCATATTGAAATATTCATCGCGCTGTTTCTGGGCAGCGTCGAATCGCTCACGCCACTGCGCCTGCGCCTGCCTCAACGACTCACTGAGCTGCTTCTGACGATCCTGGATCCGCTTCTCCGTGGCCGTACGTTCCTCGGGCGACATGGCCTGCCAGCTCTGGCCGAGCTTTGCACTGAGAATGGCAATCTCGTTGATCGAGTCGCGCTGCTCCGCCGTCATCGTGAACTTCGGAAGCGCCGGCGCCGGAGGCTTGGCCAGGACGGCCGGCTCCGGCAGACTCGTTGCGCCAGGGGCGGCAGTGACCGGACCGGAATCGGATTCATCGTCCGTTTCCGCACCCTCCGGGGGCGCCGGAGGCGGCAGGGGCTCCTCGACGCCGGGCGGAGTATTGCGACTGGCGAGGGGCGTGTGGCGGATCGTTTCGCGCACGATGGTCCTGGCGTCGGGACTGACGATGGGGCGCATCGGATGGATCTCCAGCGAGTCGACCAGCGATGCGGCATCCCCCATCGTCATCAGAATGTTGCCGACGTCGGGTGTCCGATCCGAGCCGCTGTTCGGTGCCGGGAACGCCGACACTTCGGCCAGACGCTGCTGCAGATCGCCTCGGATCGTGGCCAGGCGCCGGTCCATCTGCCGCGTCCGGGCATCGGCTTCGCGCCGGTAT
>DATLWH010000350.1:0-2277 GCA_035576505.1 Thermoanaerobaculia bacterium
ATCGGCACGGACGTCGCCGGAGTGATGGTGGATGAGCGCTGGACGATGTTCCTCGTCGACCACAACGGCATGAGCCTGGAAGGGTTCGGAAAGACCGGCCGCCTCTGGAAGACAGGGCGCATCAGTTGCGGAGGATTCCGAGACACAGCGATGACCGATACCCGATTCATCGGCGAAACGCTGCTCGCATGTCCACCAGCGTGGGTCCGTTTTTCGGTGAGACTGGCGACAGGCGAAGTGCGTTTCGAGTATGCGCTTTGAAGATGGTGACGGGCCGGGTGCCGCTGAAGTGCAGTGATTGCGTCGCCGCGGGAAGCTCCACCGAAGTGGTATCAGGTCTGAAGACGAAGAGCCGACGCTGTCTTGTCGCCGTGGCGACACCCTTGAACCCTCTTTAGACTTTCGACCTGATACGCAGAAGGGCCGCAGAGTTAGGTGGCGTGCCCTACCGACACTTGCACCACAAACCGCGCCCTGGTGGAGACAGGTCCCAGGTTTCGTACCAAGGCCCGTACGAAAGGCAAAGTACTCGGGCACCCTTACTCTTGAACTTGAACCGAAAGGATTCGATGACCTTGGAACCGTCGAAGATGCGGACTACGTGAGTCTTTGATAAATCGAGATTGCGGACAGCCAGCGCCTCGCTCTCCGGCACATGAACACGTGCGCCGCCGTCAACTTGCACGCTGAAGTTGAGATCACGGCGAGGCCTCGATCCACGGGGATCTGTGGGATCTCCGCTGCGCATCCGTTCGTTGACAGGTGCAATGCAAATCCTTCCTCGCGCGGGAGGGCCCGCGTCGCTGGCCGCGCCTTGCAGAATAAGGAGCGGGAAGGCTAGGAAGCAGCTGAAAGCGGACTTGACGATCGTATCCATCTAACGGCTCTGCGGCTCACCGCACGAACCGCGACGCGACGAAGTATAGCTTCGCGGTGCAGCAACGCGGCGGTTCGCGTAGGGTGCGTCGCTCTGAGGCAGAAACTTGCGCGAGAATTACGCGGGTGAGCGAAGTGCGAAGGTGTGACCCTGCCTCACTACCGCGTCGGCAGCAGCTTCGAGATCGGTCACATGAGCGTCGGCACGGTCCAGATGATGCCCGGCGACAAGCACCTGTTCGTTTCCGCGAAAGGCGCCGGCTATATCATCGACCTGCAGACGCACACCCTCGTGGAGCAGATCGGCACCCACGTCGCCGGTGTGACCGAGGATGCGGCCGGGACGCTGTTCCTCGTCGATCACAACGGCATGAGCCTGGAATTGTTCGGCAAGAGCGGCCGCCTCCGGAAAACGGACACCATCAGTTCCGGAGGATTTCGAGAACTATCGCTCGAAGACACGAGTATCGTCGGCGAAGCGCGGCAGGCATCCGGATGGACCGCTTTCTCCGTGAAACTGGCGACGGGCGAGGTTCGTTTCGAAGATGCTGTTTGAAGATCGGGCGGCGCGAGTGCCTGCACGGCCACTCGCAACCTTCGACTTTGGTAGAATCATTTGGAGCTTGTCATGAGTACCGTCACGATTGATCTCGACGAACGTCTCGCTACCTTGCTGCATCAAACGAATCAGCCCGTGCAACTTGCGGCCAGCGAGATGATCGTGCTCGAGTTGTATCGGCGAGGCGCAATCTCCAGCGGCAAGGCCGGAGAGCTGCTCAGGATGCCACGGCTGGATTTTATCCGGCACGCGTCTCAACTCGGGATACCGAACATTGATATGACCGCAGAGGAATGGGAAAACGAGAAAGCTGCGGTTAGCGCATGGCTGGAGTCATAGCGGACGCGAGCCCGCTCATCGCGCTTAATGAGATAGGACAGATCTCGCTCATCGAACACCTGTTCGACAGGGTCTTGATTCCCACCGCGGTCGCTCGCGAAGTGTCACCGAGCTTGCCGAGTCTCCCCGCGTGGATTATCGCCCGTGATCTGACCCAACCAATTGGCTTCGAAATCCTTCGGGCGTCGCTGGGCGCAGGGGAGAGCGAGACTCTCGCTCTGGGACTCGAGGTCAGGGCAGGTCTGGTGATCCTGGATGAGCGGCCTGCGCGAAAGCTGGCGATCGTTCTCGGTCTGCCTGTCGTTGGGACGGCCGGTATTCTGCTTGCTGCAAAGCGCGCAAACCTCATTCCGGAGGTGCGTCCATTGCTGGATACGCTGATCGAGAACGGCTTCCGTGTCTCCACGACGCTTCGGGACAGAGTCCTTGCCGACGCGGAGGAAGATCCCTGAACCGGTCACATTTCGGCAAGCGGAAAGGCTGATCCGCAGATGAACGCAGAT
>DATLWH010000351.1:0-5306 GCA_035576505.1 Thermoanaerobaculia bacterium
AAAGCACTTCACTGGCAGGAGTTGCGCGACCGGGTTAAGTAGCGACGTCTGTAGAAAGGTCGCTCGTCGTGCTTGCGGAAGAGACTATTCTTGGCGCGCCGGCCGTCTGGGCTGCGCAGATGCGACGCAGGAAGTCTTCAATCTTCAAGGTGATCGCCGGGAACCGGATAGAGCTGCCGTGCCAGCGCCGCGGTCACCTGCTCTGATGTGTATTCCGGATGACGCTTTCGGATGCCAGCCTCCGCCAGCGCGTGGACGAAATTGCTCAGATCAAGTGCAATTTGGCGTTGAGGTCGGTCAATCCATCACATGCGTTACAATTCACACCCCACCGCGGCCGGCCGACAACGTCGGGTCGCTTAACGTTCGAAGGAGTTTCCAATTCAATGACCGCAACACTCGAAGTAACCCATTCATTTGACGCTGCCCGCGCCGTTGGCCGGGAGCCGTTCAAGGTTAAGGATCTGAGTCTCGCTACGCTGGGTCGGGCCGAGATACGGCTGGCTGAGCATGAGATGCCGGGGCTGATGGCGGTCCGGGAGAAGTATGGGAAGTCGAAGCCGCTGAGCGGGGCCCGGGTCATGGGGTCGCTGCACATGACCGTGCAGACCGGCGTTCTCATCGAGACGCTGGCTCAGCTTGGCGCCGATGTGCGCTGGGTGAGCTGCAATATCTTTTCGACGCAGGATCATGCGGCGGCCGCGGTCGTCGTGGGGCGTCCGGAGACGGGCGGAACCGCTGGCGATCCGAAAGGCATCCCGGTCTTCGCCTGGAAAGGGGAGACGCTCGAGGAGTATTGGTGGTGTACCTCCGAGGCGCTGCAATGGCCGGACGGGGCAGGTCCCAATCTCATCGTCGATGACGGCGGGGATGCCACGCTTCTGGTTCACAAAGGCGTCGAGTTTGAAGCGAAGGGGAGCGTTCCTGACTTCAATCCGAGCGATGAGCCGGAAGAGTGGGGCGTCATCCTCGATCTGCTTCGTGCGGAGCTCAAGCGCGAACCGCAGCGCTGGACGCGCGTGGCCGCGGACATCAAGGGCGTTTCCGAGGAGACCACAACCGGCGTACACCGCCTGTATCAGATGATGGAAGCGGGGGAGTTGCTCTTCCCGGCCATCAACGTCAATGACTCGGTGACGAAGTCGAAGTTCGACAATATCTATGGTTGCCGCCACTCGGTCGTCGACGGCCTCAATCGTGCCACGGACGTCATGATCGCGGGCAAGCTTGCGCTCGTCTGCGGATTCGGCGAGGTGGGCAAGGGTTGCGCGCAGGCGCTGCGTGGCCAGGGAGCGCGCGTCGTCGTTACGGAGATCGATCCGATCTGCGCGCTGCAGGCTGCTATGGAAGGGTTCGAGGTGCGCACGCTCGATTCGGTTGTCGAGCGGGCGGATATCTTCGTCACCGCCACCGGCAACCGGAACGTCATCACGGCCGATCACATGGCCCGGATGAAGAACAAGGCCATCGTCAGCAACATCGGTCATTTCGACAATGAAATCGACATGGCCGGCCTCAAGAAGTTCGCCGGTGTGAAGCGGGTGAACATCAAACCGCAGTATGACGAATGGGTCTTTCCCGACGGGCACAGCGTGCTGATTCTCGCCGAGGGACGACTGATGAACCTGGGATGCGCAACGGGGCACCCGTCGTTCGTGATGTCCGCGTCGTTCACCAATCAGGTGCTTGCGCAACTCGCGCTCTGGCAGAACAAAGGCGAGTATCAGAAAAAGGTCTACGTCCTGCCGAAGAAGCTGGATGAGGAGGTGGCCCGCCTGCACCTGGCGCACCTCGGCGTGGAGCTGACGAAGTTGACGGCGGACCAGTCGAAGTACCTGGGCACGCCCGTTGAGGGCCCCTACAAGTCGGATCACTATCGCTACTAGGCCGGCACGGCCGGCCTGTCATAACGCTTGCGCAAAGGCCTGTACTTGCCGCACACTATTCACGCGATTGCGCCGACGCATTCAATTTCTGGTAACATGCACAAATCGATGTGCAAACTGCACAAGAAGGAGTGAATAACGTGCCAAGACCCAGACTGATTGCCTCCTCTCCCCAGTTGTCCGGCGGACAGGCTTCCTATGTGTTGGATCGCCTGGTTGCCGATCGCCGCATTTCCCCAGGTGAAGTGAATCGCTACGTGAGCGATATGCATCGCGAGATCAGCGACCTCGAGTCTCGTCTGCAATCGCTGCGCGCGAGCGCCGGCGTGGCATCGTCAGGCACCGGAAGCGGTGCAACGACCGGTGCGCGCCGGGGACGGCCGCCCGGAAGACGGCCTGGCAGACCGCCCGGAAGGCCGCCTGGCAGCGGAACCGGTAAGCGTCGCGGACGTCCGCCCGGAAGCGGCCGCAAAGCAGCCCCGGTAGCAATGGCAGCAAGCGCGCCGGCAGCAGCAGCAGCGGCCGCTCCTGTTGTCAGACGCCGCCGGCGCGCCAGGATTACACCGGAGCAGCTGGCGTCGCGCCAGCTTCAGGGACGTTACCTTGGACTGATCCGGCAGATCCCGGCCAGCAAACGCGCTCAGTACCAGAAGATCGCCAAGGATCGCGGCCGGGAAGCGGCCATCAATGAAATGAGAGCCAACCTGCACCGGTGATTCAACCCTCATTTGTTCGTGACAAAGGGCGCTCCTCGTGGCGCCCTTTGTTTTTCTCGCTGCTTTTCGTCTGCGCGGCCGCGCACGGGCGCACGATCCGCGTAACCCTGCTGCAATTCTCCGACTATCACTCGCACGCATTGCCGTTCTACTCCGAGGGGCGTGAGGGGCAGGGCGGCATCGCCAGAGCGATCGGTTATTTGCGCAAGGAAAAGCGGAACGGTGCGCTCGTCTTTTCCGGCGGCGATATGGTCAATCAGGGCTCGCCGGCGTGGTCGGACAAATACCGCTGCACGGAGATGGCGTGGTTCAACGGCATCGTCGACGCGATGGCCCTCGGCAATCACGATCCTGATTACGGACTCAGCCAATTACAGGACTGCCTGCGCGTGATTCGTTATCCCGTTCTGAGCGCCAATACGAACGGTTTCATGCCGTCACGCCTCTTCGTCGTCAAGGGCATCCGCGTGGGCGTTCTTGCGGTCGCCGGCAGCGACTTCAAGACGCTCGTCAAGGAGCCGCTGTTGCACTTCAGCGACCCGGTCGACGCCGCGCGCGCGGCTGTCCGGAACTTGCGCGAGAGGCAGCACGCAGACGTCGTCATCATGATCGGCCATGAACACCTTGATGACGACTTCGCGCTGGCGCGGTCGGTCCCGGGCATCGACTTGATCTTCGGCTCGCATAGTCACCTCAAGCGCGGCCTCATGCGCATCGACGGAACGTCGACGTGGTTCCTCTCGCCCTATCAGTACCTGACCTACATCAGCCGTGTCGTGCTGACGTTCGAAGGCCACAAGCTGGCGCGCGTTTCCGGGCGTCTGGTCCCTGTCGACGCGCGCATGCCGGTCGATAAGAGGATCGCCCGCCGCGTCGGGGTCATGGAGCGCGACCTGGAGCGCGACCCGCGGTTTGCGCCGTTGTTTGCGACGATCGGAACGTTGCCGGCGCCGCTGCCGGTTGACGCCCTCGCGGAGAAGACCGTGAACGTCATGCGCGAGGCCGGTCATGCCGATGTCGCGCTCTCCACTGCCAGCAGCTTCCGGCAGGCCCTTCCGCGGGGGCGCATTACGCTCGAAGCGTTACGGGCGGCGATGCCGTACGACAACGAGCTCGTCGTCTACTCGTTGCGCGGCGACGCGGTCGAGAAGCTCCTCGCCTACGGCCGGTCGCGGAAGGGGAGCGATTCCTTCGCCATCGTCGCCGGCCCGGAGGCGATCGATCCTCTGCGCACCTATCGCGTGGCCACGACCGACTACCTGGCGGGGAGCGCGGCCGGATATCGCGATTTCTTCGAAGGGCTGGCGGCGGAGAGGCCTGGCATGCGCGTGCGGGACGAAGTGAGGAAGAGACTGGCCGGTAGGCTGTGACAGGCCACACCGGTCTGTGTTCGGTACTTCTTGACCCGCTGCGAACCATCGATATGATGCAGGCATGACCGCTGCCGCTCCCGCGACACCGACTGCTCCGCATCCGCCGCGCGCTTTCTGGATCGTCGGCTTCTACCGCTCGGCGATCGGCAAGAAGGCCGTCATGGCCGTGACCGGCGTCTTCCTCTTCGGCTGGATCTTTCTGCACATGCTCGGCAACCTCAAGGTCTACACGGGGGCGGCGCACTACAACGCGTATGCGGCGTTCCTGATCACCATGGGGGCGCCTCTGCTGCCGAACAAAGCCGCGCTCATCGCCGTCCGCACGCTGCTGCTCATCGCCGTATGGCTTCACATCCAGGCGGCCACGCAGCTCACGCTCATGAACCGCAAGGCGCGGCCGGTCGGATACACGGAGCGTGACTACGTCTCCGCCACCTACGCGGCGCGGACGATGCGCTGGGGCGGCGTAATCATCATCCTCTTCGTCATCTATCACCTGCTGCATCTGACGTTCGGGGTGGTGCATCCGGACTTCGTGGAGGGCGACGTCTACCACAACTTCGTGACCGGCTTTCAGGTCTGGTGGGTGAGCGCGTTCTACATCGTCGCCAACGTGGCCCTGGGCATGCACCTCTACCACGGCCTCTGGAGCATGTTCAATTCGCTCGGGCTCAGCCACGCTACATTCAATCCGTGGAAGCGATCCTTTGCGACCGCCTTTGCGGTGATCGTCACGGTTGCGAACATCTCATTCCCGATTGCCGTCCTCATGGGCGTTCTGCGTTGAGCGCGGCGCGAGACGTTTCCGGACCGCACAGGCAGGTGAAGACTCGATGGCTCTAGACAGCAAAATCCCGCCCGGACCGATCGACAAGAAGTGGGCCTACGCGAAGGCCCACTACAAGCTCGTCAATCCGGCCAACAAACGGAAGTACGACGTCATCGTCGTCGGCGCCGGTCTGGCCGGCGCTGCCGCCGCGGCCTCGATGGCGGAGCTTGGCTACAACGTGCAGTGCTTCGTCTACCACGACTCGCCGCGCCGCGCCCACTCGATCGCCGCGCAGGGCGGCATCAACGCCGCCAAGAATTACCAGAACGACGGCGACTCGGTGCACCGGCTGTTCTACGACACCGTGAAGGGCGGCGACTTCCGCGCCCGCGAGTCCAACGTGCACCGGCTCGCCGAGGTCTCGGTCGACATCATCGACCAGTGCGCCGCGCAGGGCGTGCCCTTCGCCCGCGAATACGGCGGCCTGCTGGCCAACCGTTCCTTCGGCGGCGCGCAGGTCTCGCGCACCTTTTACGCCCGCGGCCAGACCGGCCAGCAGCTC
>DATLWH010000352.1:0-2926 GCA_035576505.1 Thermoanaerobaculia bacterium
GCAGCACCATCTCCACGCGCGGCACCGCCTCGTTGATGGCCTCGCCGTCTCGCAACGACACGCCGAGCGACTTCTTACGCAGCTCGGCCCGCTCGTCCGGCTTGACGGTCTTGGCGCGGACGATCACGTTGCGCAGCCCCAACCGCCCGATCGCTTCGAGAGCCTTCTTCTCGCCCCCCGCGCCGATCGACAGCATGGCGATCACCGCGCCGACGCCGAAGATCATGCCGAGCATCGTCAGCGCTGTGCGCAGCTTGTGCGTGGCCAGGTTCTGTAAGGCAGTAGTGAAGGTTTCAGGGCTGGTCATTGTGTGTCGTTGCTACCCCCCATCCTTCTCCTCCGTCGGATCGCGCAGCGCGATCTCATCTCCCTTGGCCAGTCCTTTCGTCACCACCACGCGGCCGGCGGAGGAGGAGCCGATCTCGATCGGTACCGGTTCGAACTTTCCGGCGCGCTTGCGGTAGACGAGCTTCTTTCCCTGCTTCTCGAAGATGGCCTGGCGTGGGATCGAGAAGGCGCCCTCCCGGTTCTCGACGTCGAGCACGGCGCGGACGCGCGCGCCGGGCTTCATCAAGGCGGGGTCGGTGTGGTCGAGCGTAATGGTCGCGCCGAAGTACTGCACCGGCACGCGCGGGAAACGGGGACGGGCCAGCTTGTCGACCTGCGACACCTTGCCGGTGATCACCGAACCGGGCTTTCCTTCGACCGACAGCGTGGCCTTCTCGCCGACGGCGAGGCCCGCGGCATCGGCCTCGAGGACGAAGACCTCGGCCTTCATCGATTTCAGGTCGGGGATCTCGCCGATGGGACTCCCCGGCCAGACCGTATCGCCGACGCGGACGACGTCCCCGCGCCAGTCGTGCTGCAGGACGAGAATCCCGTCGTACGGCGCGCGCATCTCCAGCGCGTGCAACCCCTGCTCGGCGTTGCGGATCTTGAGGTCGGCCTTGCGCTGTTCGATGGTGACGAGATCGCGGTCGGCGGCGGAGAGCTTGTCGCGCACGCCCAGGACTCCCTCCGCATGCTCCTTCTTGCGGCCGGCCAGCGTCTCGTCGATCTGGGACTCGATGCGCTGGTAGCGCGAGAACACCTCGGCATCGTCGAACTTGAACTGCCGCGCCGCCAGCAGCTCGTCGCTGGCCTGGTGGGCATCGCGGCGGAGATTGGTCCGGTTCATCGACGCCTCGGCATTGGTCTTGTGCATCTTGTTCCCGGCCGTGTCGTGATCTTCGCGGCCACCCTGCAGTTGCGTCTCGAAGTCGGTCGGATCGAACTGCACGACCACGTCATCCTTCTTCAGCAGGGCACCGTCCGGAACGATCCAGGCGATCTTGAGCTGCCCGGGCGCGTTGATTGGCGCCGAGAGAGGGGTCGCTTTCGTCGACTTGAGGTTGCCCTCGGCCGTGACGCGCCGCGCGAAACGGACCGCTTCGACGCGGAACGTCGGCACCTCGCTCGACTGACGGCAGCCCGAGGTGAGCAGGATCAACACCACCAGCGCCATACCGCACATCTGACCGGCCCGGATCACGATTTCTGCGGTTCCTTGTCGCCGCTCTTGGGAACGAGCACACGGTCGCTCGCGGAGAGGCCGCGCAACACCTCGACCGACTTCTCGTTCTCATGTCCCAGCGTCAGCGGCACCGCCGTGACGGAGAAGGTGTCGCGGCGGTAGGCCACCGGCCCGGCGCTCGTGACGAAGACGGCGCTACGCGGAATCAGCAGCGCGTTCCTGGCCCGCCCCAGCTCCACCGTGCCGTGGAAACGCATGCCCGGCCGCATCTTGGCGGGATCGGTGTGGTCGAGGACGATGTTGACCTTCAGGACTTTGATCGGATCCTTCGTCCCCTGCTGCTGCCCCACGGTGCGCGAGGCCTCGCCGATCGTGCCGGCGAACTCCTCGTCGGGATGCGCGTCGAGGTTGAAGATCACGCGCTGGCCGGCGGCAACCTTGCCGGCGTCGGATTCATCGACTTCCCCTTTGGCCATCATGCGCGCCAGGTCCGGGATCTCGATGACGCGCTCCATCCGCCAGCAGTTATCGCCGACCTTCTTCTTGTCGCCGCGCCAGTTCGTCACATAGACGATCGTTCCGTTCCGCGGCGCGAGGATGGTCATGGCCCTGATGGCGTTCTGCGTGCCGGTGACGATGGCCTCGGCGGTCTGCTGTTTGCTGGTGAGGAGCGCGATCTGCGCCGCCGCGGCCCGTTCGAACGAGGCAATGCGCTGCCGGGTCGACTCGGTCTCCTGTTTGGCCAGTCCGTAATCGAGCTCGACCTGTTTGCGGTCATTGCTGCTGACGATTTCGGCCGGCCCTTCGAGCTTGAGCGCCGCCTTCCGCAGCCGCCCCTCGGCATCGGCGAGCTTGAGCTTCTCATCCTCGCGGCGCAGCGCCAGGTCGGCGCGGCTCTTCTCGATCTCCTTGCGCGCCTGCTCGGCCTCGGCGCTCTTTTCATCGAGGCGCTTCTGCAGATCGGTCGTGTCGAAGCCCAGCACGGGCTGACCCTTCTTCACATCGCTCCCCTCGGCGGCGATCATCGAGACCTTGAAGTCCCAGACGTCGTTGACCTGCGGCGGACCGAAGCTGCCGGAGTCGACCGCCGCGAGCGTGCCGGTGACGTCGATGCCGGTGACGAGATCGCCGCGCGAGACGCGCACCCACTCCCCCTGCCGGTCGGCGGCGAGTTTGTTGCGCGTCCACCCCGCGCCCAGGAGGACGGCGATGACGGCGATGCCGATGGCGACGAAGGACTTACGCATGGCCCAGCGTCTCCCCGCCGTTCAATCCGCTCTTGACCACGCACTCCTGCGCGTTGCACGCGCCGATGGTGACGTCGACGGCCTTGCCGCTGGCGAGGCGGACGCGCGGCTTCGCGCCGGAGAAGTCGATGGCCGCGCGCGGCGCCAGGAGCGCGTTCTGCTGCTT
>DATLWH010000353.1:0-11374 GCA_035576505.1 Thermoanaerobaculia bacterium
CAGGCTCCTCGAGAACAAGTACTACGTCGACGAGTTCTACAACACGGTCTTCGTCGGCGGAACGCTGGCCTTCAGCCGTGCCATGTCGTGGTTCGACGCGAACATCATCGACGGCATCGTCAACGGCGTCCGCAACGTGACGGTGATTCTCCTCGGCCACGGTTCATGGCTCTTCGACCGCTTCGTGGTCGACGGTGCCGTGAACGGCGTGGGATCGACGGCACGCGGCGGATCGCGCTTCTTCCGCAAGCTGCAGAGCGGATTTGTCCAGAACTATGCGCTGGTGATGGCGGGCGGGATCGTCCTCATTGCCGCGGTGTACTTGTTTACGAAGCCTTAAGGGGAACGACCGAAGATGGGTATTCTCAACCTCGTCACCTACATCCCGCTGATCGGCGCGATCGTCATCCTTTTCTTCATTCGAAAAGAGAATGGCACCGCCATCCGCTACACGGCCACGATCTTCGCCGTCATCGACTTCATCGTCTCCCTCTACCTCTGGTTCAACTTCGACCCGCACGGCACCGGCGCCCGCCTCTTCCAGTTTCGCGAAACCTACACGTGGATCCCTTCCCTCGGCGTGCAGTACGACTTCGGCATCGACGGCATCTCGCTCCTGCTCATCCTCTTGACGACGTTCATGGGCATCATCGCCGTCGTCTCCTCGTTTGCGGCCATCGATCACCGGCAGAAGGAGTACTACATCCTCCTCTTGCTTCTGCAGACGGGGATGATCGGCACCTTCTGCGCGCTCGACTTCTTCCTCTTCTACGTCTTCTGGGAAATCATGCTCGTGCCGATGTACTTCATTATCGGTATCTGGGGCGGTCCGCGGAAGCTCTACGCCGCCATCAAGTTCTTCCTCTACACGCTGACCGGATCGGTGGTGATGCTGCTGTCGATCCTGGCCCTCTACTTCTTCAACGACGGCGGCATCCCCTTCCTGAACATCAAGGGCCTCGGCAACCCGGCCACGTTTTCGGTTCTGCAGTACCACAACATCGGACACCTGATCCCGCCGCAGTTGCAGTTCTGGATCTTCATCGGCTTCTTCCTCGGTTTCGCCATCAAGGTCCCGATGTTTCCGTTCCATACATGGCTGCCTGATGCCCACGTCGAGGCGCCGACGGCCGGCTCGATCATCCTGGCCGCCGTCCTCCTGAAAATGGGCACCTACGGCTTCGTGCGCTTCGCGCTGCCGATCCTGCCGGACGCTACCAAGCAGCTCATCATCCCCATCGTCGTCTTGTCCATCATCGGCATCATCTACGGCGCGCTCGTGTCGCTCGTGCAGAAGGACATGAAGAAGCTGGTGGCCTACTCCTCGGTTTCGCACCTCGGTTTCGTCATGCTGGGCATGTTCGCGCTCAACCCCATGGGGCTGAAAGGCTCCGTGCTGCAGATGATCAACCACGGCATCTCCACGGGCGCGCTCTTCCTTCTCGTCGGCATCATCTACGAGCGGCGGCACACGAGGATGATCGCGGACTACGGCGGGCTGGCCAAGCAGATGCCGGTGTACGCAACGCTCTTCCTCATCGCCGCACTCTCGTCGATGGGACTTCCCGCGCTCAACGGGTTCATCGGGGAGTTCACCATCCTGCTCGGCGCGGCGAACAAGTCGATCGTCTGGGCCTCGTTCGCTTCCGTCGGCATCGTCCTCGGCGCGGCCTACCTGCTGTGGCTCTACCAGCGCGTCTTCTGGGGTCCGCTCGACAACCCCGCCAACAAGAACGTTCCCGACGTCAACCGCCGCGAGCTGGGCATGCTCCTGGCGCTCGTCTTCCTCATGGTCTGGATCGGGATCAAACCGGCCATCTTCTTCGACATCATCGAGGAACCGGTCAACTACATCGTCCGCAAGGTCGATCCGACGTACTTTGACAAACAGCCGCTGACGTATCCATCGGCCGCGCCGGTCGTCGTCAGCGCGGTCGAGACAACACGATGACCCGGAACGACATGATCTATCTCCTGCCGGAGATCGTCATCACGATTGGCGCCTCCGTGATGCTGCTCGTGCCGGTCATGGGCGCGCGCGGGACGAAACTGTCCGCGAAGTGGATGATGATCGCCCTCCTGGCCGTCACGGCCATCTCGCTCATCGCCTGCTCGCACGCTGTCGAGAACATCGACCAGTCCCGCCAGCTTCAGGCGATGTTCGCGCTCGACGCCTTCTCCATCTTCTTCAAGCTGCTCTTCATCGCCGCCATCGCCATGCTGGTCATGATGTCCGACGACTTCCTGGCCGAATCGCGCTATTCGCCGTGGGAGTACTACTCGCTCCTCGGCTTCGCCCTCTGCGGCATGATGTTCATGGCCTCGGGCGTCCACCTCATCACCATCTACATCGGCCTCGAGCTGTTGTCGCTGTCGAGCTACATCCTGGCGGGCTTCTACAAGAGCGAGCTGAAGTCCACCGAGGCGGCCATGAAGTACTTCATCCTCGGCGCCGTCAGCTCGGCCATTCTGCTCTACGGAATCTCGCTCATCTACGGCGTCTGCGGATCGCTCAACCTGCTCGATATCTCCGCGGCCATGTCCACGATCGTGCAGAACGACGCCTTGATGTTCGGCATCATGCTCCTTGGTGCGGGACTCTGCTTCAAGATCGCTGCCGTCCCGTTCCACGTCTGGACCCCCGACGTCTATGAAGGCGCACCGACGCCGATCGCCGCGTTCCTCTCGACAGGCTCCAAGGCGGCGGCCTTCGCCATCTTCGCGCGCATCTTCTATGTGGGCCTGCACGACTTTCACCTGGAGTGGAACAACGTTCTGGCCACGATTTCCGCCCTCTCCATGATCCTCGGCAACCTCGCCGCCATCACGCAGGACAACGTCAAGCGGATGCTCGGCTACTCGTCGATCGCGCACGCCGGCTACATCCTGCTCGGCATCATCTCGCTCAATGCCACCGGCCTGCGCGGGATCCTGGTCTACTCGATCGTCTACGTCTTCGCCAACCTCGGCATCTGGACGACGGTGCTGATGCTGCGCCGCCACCAGTACGCCGGCGAGCGGGTGGACGACTTCGAGGGGCTGAGCCGCCGCGCGCCGCTGTGGGCCTTCGCCATGGTCATCTTCCTCCTTTCCCTCGGCGGCATTCCGCCGACGGCGGGGTTCATCGGCAAGTACTTCCTCTTCGCCGCCGCCGTGCAGGCCGGCTTCGGCTGGCTGGCCGTCATCGCCGTGCTGATGTCGGCCGTCTCGATGTTCTACTACCTCCGCCTGGTCGTGGCCATGTACCTCAGAGAAGGCGTCGAGGCGGAGTTCGCCATCACCACGCCGCTCAAGATCGTGGCCGGTCTCTGCCTGGCCGTCACGCTGGCGCTCGGCATCCTCCCCGCGCCGATGATCGATCAGGTCATTGCTTCATCCAACAATGTCGCGGCCCGGGCCGCGCTCACCCCTCATGCCGGACGATAAAGGCAGCGATGACGGGCGGAAGGCGCGCCAGAACAATCAGCTCCTCGAGGCATCCTCCATCGGCCTCATGTTCCCGATCGCCATCGGCCTCGGCTACGCCTGGGGGTGGGGGATGGACAAGTTCTTTCACACCAGCCCGTGGCTGACGTGGATCTTCACCGGCTTCGGCATCATCGCCGCGTTCATCAACCTTTTCCGGATCGGACTGCGGAAAGATGACGGCAGTTCAGGATGAGCCGGCCGCGGTCGTTCTGCGTCGCATCAGGCGTATCGCCCTGGCCGCCTGGGGGATCTTCACCATCCCGGTCCTCATCACGGGCGGATGGCGTGGATTGATCGGATTGACTTGCAGTGGTCTCGTAACTATGATCAATTTCCTCTGGTTGGAGGAGATCGTTGACGGCCTGCTCCAGCCGACGCCGCGCCGGCGCCTCGGGAGACTGACAGTACGCACTCTGTCGCGATTCGCTCTCGTTGGGGTGGCGCTCATGGTCACAATCTTCGTCGCTCGTATCAATACCGTAAGTGTGCTGCTGGGGTTCTCGGTGGTGGTGGTGGGAATCATGGGTGAAGCTGTGTATTCGACATTCCGCGGCTTTGCCGGCTAAAGACAAATGGAACACGAAAGCTCAATCCTCTACGCACCGGTCAACAGGCTGTGGCACAGCGTGCAGCACAGCTTCGCCTGGGACATCCCCGATCACGTGGTCATGGCGCTGCTCGTGCTGGCCATCAGCGCCGTCGTCTTCCCGCTCATGGCCCGGAAGATCAACCGGGAAAACCCCAGCCACTTCCAGCAGATGCTCGAGCTCGTCGTCAGCGGCCTCAAAGACTTGCTGCGCGACATCATCGGCCACGAAGGCGATCGCTATCTCTACATCATCGGCGCCTTCGCCGCCTTCATCTTCGTCTCGAACATCTTCAGCCTCTTCTTCTTCCTGCAGCCGCCGACCACCAATCCGAACACCACGTTCGGGCTGGCCCTCTGCGCCTTCCTCTACTACAACTGGCAGGGGATCAGGACGCAGGGGATCGTGCACTACCTGAAGCACTTCATGGGGCCCGTGCTGCTTCTGGCGCCGCTGATGATTCCCATTGAGATCATCGGCCACCTGGCGCGCATCCTCTCGCTGGGGATGCGCCTCTTCGGCAACATCTTCGGAGAGCACGCCGTCACCGGCGTCTTCATGGGGATGCTGCCCTTCATCCTGCCCTGGCCGATGATGGGCCTGGGCATCTTCGGGGCCTTCCTGCAGACCTTCGTATTCATCATGCTGACGATGGTCTACATCGCCGGGGCCACCGTGGTGGAAGAACACTGATTCGCAATTGATGACTGACAAGGAATACAGGAAAGGAGGACAGGTAATGAGCAAGTTCAAAATCGTCTTGATGGCACTGGTCATCGTGCTGATGGCCGGTGCGGTGTTTGCGCAGCAAACGCCACCCGACCCGATTACCCAGGCAACGGCCGCGAAGTCGGGAGTTCGCTGGGGCGTGATCGCTGCGGCATTCGTTCTCGGAATCGCTGCCGCGGCCGGTGCCATCGGTCAGGGACGGGCCATCGCCGCGTCGGTCGAGGGCATCGCCCGGAACCCGGGCGCGGCAGGTGCGATCCGCCTCTCGATGATCATCGGTCTCGCCCTCATCGAGTCGCTGGTCATCTACGCGCTGCTGATCGCCTTCACCGTCTACAAGCTGTAACCGTACCGCAGGATCTGACTCGGACGGCCCGGCGCTCCATGCGCCGGGCCGTTCGTGTTTCCAGGCCTCAGATGCGCGGTTTCGCTTTTGCCACCGAGGCGATCACCCCGATGCCGACCAGCGCCAGCGCGGCAATGCCGATCCAGATCGTCGGAACGTGCAGCTTGTAGGCCCCCAGCGCCAACGCCGCGATCAAAATGATCCATCCCACGAACGACAGATTGAACCAGTTCACGGAGTACCTCCGGGAGGAGGCTCAGCAATGGCGATGCCTACCGGAGTCTTCTTTGCGCGCGGAGCCGCGGAGATCGCGGAGTTTGCGTCTCTTCTCCGCGCCTCGGCGTGAGTGCCTGGCTTCGCGTAATCTCGTTACCGGTAGAGTGGCCGGCGCCGGAGCAGTTTTCCAAAGAGTCTGTCATTCTGAGCGACGCGAAGAATCCCCAGCCTGGAGTGCGCGATACGTGCGTGGACACGTTCCACCCGAGGGCGGGCGGTTGCGCGCTGTCCGAAAGTCTCGAACACAATCTAGGAATCGCAACCCAAAGTGTTTGTCGAGCGTCCTTCTCCCCCACGCTGGAAAGCGCGGGGGAGAAGGCTCTCGACGTTACACAGTGTCGGCGAATCCGCTGTGGGAGATGCGTCGTTCGGGGGTTCTTCGCCTCATTCAGAATGACAGGTTGAATGAGACGCACGCCTGTTCCAGCTCACCGATCCGATACGCGACCTTTCCTTGTCCTTCACCAATCCGGTACCATTCTGATTATGAGCCGCCGCACCGTTGCACGCCCCCAGGAACCGACGAACGCACGCACCATTCGCGACGTCGACGTTGCCCCGAGCCCGGCCGGGATTCTCGCTCTGGCAGTGGCCAGTCTCGCTGACATTCCAGCTTCGGAACGCGACCTGCTCACCCGAAAGCTCGAAGAGCGGGAACGCTGAGGCCTCTTATACGCAGCCTTTGGCAACTCTGCGTATACTTTCTTCCGTGTTCGTCCGTCTTCCTGAATCCGTTCAGACACTGTACGCGGAGCTTCTCGACCAGGTTCGCGCTGCCGATGCCGAGGCTGCCCTGGGAGGCGTGCGCGGCTCATTCGTCTCGAAAGAGATTCGCGGACGCACTTATTGGTACCTTCAGAAGAGTGAGGGCGCCCGCAAGCGGCAGATCTACCTCGGACGCGAAACACCCGATCTGCTCGAGCGAATCAGCAGTGCCGCGCAGCATCGTTCCAGCGTTGCCTTGGACGAGAACCACCGGCGCGAGCTCGTGGCGATGATTGCTGCCGGAGGCATGGCTCGCGACTCCGCCGCCACAGCGATGGTTCTCCGCGTGCTCGCGGAAGCGAACGTATTCCGCGCCGGCGGCGTCCTAGTCGGAACGCAGGCATTCCGGTGCCTTGCAAACATGCTGGGCGTTTCCTTCGAGAAGGAGAGTCTCCGCACGGCCGACATCGACGTTGCTCATGACACGGCCATCCCTGTCGTGCTCGATGAACAGCCGGACGAAGGCCACCTGCTGTCGCGGCTCCGTGCGGCAGACCGTGCATTTTTTGCGGCCCCCGGCTTTCCATCCCGTGAAGCGAGCACCTCATTCAAAGTGCGCGGGCGCGATCTCAGTGTCGACTTTCTCACGCCCGACCGAAGCCGCGGCAAGAGCAGCAAGCCCGTCCTTCTCCGTCACCTCGGAATCGCGGCACATCCGTTGTACGGACTCGACTTTCTGATCGATGACGCGGTCGACGCCGCCGTGATCGGGGGCAGCGGGATTCGCGTCAATGTTCCCTCTCCAGGCCGATTCGCCCTGCACAAACTGTGGGTGGCCAGCGTGCGGCCGCCATCCGAGGCGGCCAAGTCGCGAAAGGACATGAGGCAGGCCGCCCAGGTCCTCGAAGTGCTGGCCGGCGACCGGCCGGAAGACATCACCACGGCGTACAAAGCCCTTGCCCATCGGCCGAGGATGCTCCGCAGCGTGCGCGCGCGATTCAAGTCTCTCGACCCAGGCTTGCTCTCGCGGCTCACGCAGCTCCTGCCATGACGGCAGCCAGGAACACTTGTCTTACGCCGTCTAATGGAGATGTCGTTGACCCGGTTTTGAAAGTTGCCAACGATCGAAAATATTGTCTATCAGATCCTGATCGTTGCTCACGATCAGCTCAAAGTTGATCGAAGGGAGTTCTTCCTGAGGTTACGTCGCATCCCCAAACAAAATGCGCGGGCGCGCCTTCGGACGCGCCCGCGCGGGGGCTTACTGCACGAACCTCTGCATCATCACTGCTTCGGCAGCGGCGCCGGTGACGAGGTCGTCACGGGCGAGGGCTGCGTGGGAGCCGGCGATGTGCCGGGGTTTGCCGGCGTCGGGGCCGGCTTGGATTTGGTCTTGCGGCCGAAATTGCCGAGGGCGAGCCGCATATCTTCGACGTGCGGAGCGAGGCTGGCAGTCTCGGGACGTGTGGCCAGGCGCTGCGCCAGGGCGTAGGTCGTGAGCGCTTCACTCCCTGCCTTGTTGGCCGCCGCACGTACCGTGTGACGGACGAACAGCGCCATCGCTTCCAGCTCATCGGCCAGCGGGGCAAATGCCTCGGCGAAACTCGCCAGATCGTGCATCTGCTGCTGGTCCGTGTTGCCTCCACGGGCCAGCTCCTCGTTGTTCCGGATCGCCAGCGCCGTGAGGTTGATGAACGCCAGAGGCACCGAGGCGGCTTTTGCAAGCTTCCGGCTCGCTCCTTTGGCCTGCGGGATCTCGAAATTCGGGATCCGAGTTTTCAGACCTCGAACCTCGTCGATGAGCGCCGCCGCGGCGTCCATGTAGGACGGCTGCGGGGGTGTGACGGGTACTTCCGTCTTCGTAGACATGAGTATTCTCCTCTCGTTCGTTGTGAAAGGTTTCTCATTGCTGTGGACTAGAGCCAACAGGATGAGACCAACGGAGGAGCACGGCCTCGGACGACTCTTCTGGGAGCCTCGGCCACGGTCAGGCGAGCGGACCGCAGCCGCCGAAGATGAATGCAGAAAATGCGGCCGCTCTCGATCGATAAGACCCTGACCGATGGGCGGGTGGTGATGAACAACGGAGCGGGTCCGTCTTTCGCGAAGACCTCGGAGAGATCGAGCGGAGCGGTTCCGCCCTTTAGGTAGTCGACCAGACCGGCGAAGGTGTCGTCCAGCCGGTTGGAGAGCGCCGCAAGCTGCGCGGCGGCGTCGACCCAACGCTGCGTGGCGGCGATCACCCGCTGTGGAGCATCCCCGGCCTCTGCCGGTGAGAGAGCAACGCGGTTTGTCGTTTCGTTCAGACCGTCGACGCCGCTCTCCAGCAGATGCGCGACTTTGGCGAGCAAGCCCGCCACCCGCTCCAACTGGCGCGTGGCAAGGACCGGATGTTCCAACGCCAGACTCTCGCATGCGTCGATGACGCGGCGAGAGTAGCCGAGCAGCCGCAGCGAGGAATCAATGGCCCTTCCCGTGCGAAGGATCGGACCTTTCCACGATTTCCGCGGGTCGTGACGCCGTTCGCACGAACGCAGTCCGGCCCGCCGCGAGTCATTCGCGTTCTTTCCCGGGGCGGCTCCGATCCGTGTCTCTGTCATCACGATCCCTAAAAACAACCAGGAAGTATACGCTCTGGATGCACATTTGTCAAGAGAAAACTTTAGACACTAGTTATTTGACATTAAGCGATCGTCGCCCAGGAGGGGGCAAAACATGCCGAAGAGGCGCCTCTGGCAGCGTGAGAGGCATTCCCGTCGCGCCGAGAGGCACTTCTGTTCGGCGACCAGAAACTTCTGTTCGGCGACCAGAAACTTCTGTTCAGCGACCAGAAACTTCTGTTCGGCGACCAGAGGCTTCTGTTCAGCGACCAGAAACTTCTGTCGGACGGACAGAAAGTTCTCTCGTACAGACAGAAAGTTCTCTCGATCGGCGTGAAACGCCAGTCGAGGCGAATGACACGTCAGTCGACTTGACCGGTACGCCAGTCAGCCTGATTGCCCTGGTTCGTTGGCCTCACCAAGTTCAGTCGGCACCGAAGGGTTTCTCCGCGTTCATCCTGAAAACAAAAAAGCCGGCGAACATGTCGCCGGCTTTTCGAACGTTGAATCGTGTGTGAGGGACTAGTACTCGGAGCTGACCATCCTGTCGAGCGCGGCCAGGGCTGCTTCGGCGGAGAAATGGCTGTTGATGGCGATCGACTTCACGCCCGTCCACGCGCCGCTGCTGTAGGTGATGTAGTTGAGCGAGGTGTCTCCGGCGTTCGCGAAGGCCAGGCGGTCGCCGCGCTGGAGAACCGTGACGGGACCCTTCCAGTCGGCGCTGAAGGTCGACGGCGCTCCGATGCTCAGAGCCTTGGCCCCGCCGCCGGCGATGCCACCACCGGCGCCGATGCCGACGGGGATGTGGATGCGGTGCTCGGCTTGCGGATGGAGATCGATGACCGGGCGGAGCGTGACTCCGTGGATGACGTTCGTGTGGGTGTCGCCGAAGATGATCTCGACCGCGCTCTGCATCGGCGGGCTGACGATGGCGGGATGGCGGAGGATTTCTTTGTTGAAGGTCGGATCGACCGAGGTATAGCCGTTGTCGCTTGCCGCGACGAACTCGCCGAGCGAGTGCGTCTCGATCGGAAGGACGAGCGCGCCCTTGTCGATCGTCAGCAGCGCATAGCGCGCCTCTTCGCCGGTCCCTGAATCTTCCCACCAGACCACATGGAGCAGAAGCGCCGGAGCGTCGGCAGAGGTGCCGTCCGCCAGAAGCTGGGAAACGCGGCGCGTCATGCCCAGGCGGAGGTTGCTGCGGAGGCGGTACCGCTCGTTGTCGATCGAGACGGCCGGTTGCCAGGTGCCTGCATGGAGCGATGTGAGCAGCAGCTCGCTGGACATGCCGTTGGGCGTATGCGTCCAGACGACGAAGAGCGTATCGGTGTCGGTGTCGTAGGCCAGCCCGCCGCCGAAGTGGAAGCCGGACGTGGTGGAGTCAGGAACGACGATGTGACTGACGTCGCTGCCATTCTGCACGGTGAGGACGAGAGTGCGGCTGGCGTCGATGGCGCCGCTCGGGTCCGGAGTGACCGTCTCCACCGTGTAGACCGTACCGGAGGGCGTGATGAGCACGTCGCGGTCTTCCGTCTGCCCGAGGGCGGCCACGGCGAAGAGTGCTACGGCGAACGAGATCAGGAGACGTTTCATAGGTTGAGGTTGATCATCGACCGGAGGTCGATCGCAAACAAAAGACTCTTCAGATGGCGGAACTGCGGGTAGAAGCGACAGAGCTGTTCGAAGTGTTCTTCGGCCGCATCGACGTCGCCGGCCTTGTAGGCCGCCTCACCGATGAGGTAGTGGGCGTTGCGTACCTGCCGCTCCTCGCAGGCGAACTCGAGAGCCATCTCCCCGTAGCGGCGGGCCTTCTCGAACTCTTCGAGATCGAGGTAGCCGTAGGAGAGATTGCCGTAGGCATCCGACTTCATGTGCGGCGTGGTGAGCTCATCGGCCACGCTCAGGATCAGCCGGAGGCCTTCCTTGCTGTTGCCGCTGAGCAGCGTGCTGTCTCCAAGGTTCACGATGATGGCCACGCGGCTGAACGTCTGCGCGGCCGGATCGTTCATGTTCGCCTTGTCGAGGCAGGCCAGAGCGCTGCTGAAGCTCTCGATGGCTTTCGGGAACTGCGAGTCGGTCTCGTAGACGATGCCGAGCTCGTTGAGGACGGCCAGCTTCCAGAACGTCTGATCGGCCTGATTGGCCGCTTCGAGGGCGATCTGGCCGTAGAAGATGGCCCGCTTCAACTCGCCGGTCAGCCGATGCGTGTACATCAGCGCGTACGAGGCCAGGAATGTGTGGTGCGTATTGCGCCGGCGCATCAGGATCATCGGAAGCGCTTTCACTTCCGGGCCGGTGCGTTCGGCGGCGATCAGGGCGTGACCCTTGTTGATCGTGAGCAGCTCGCGGACTTCCTCGTCCGTGGCCAGCGCAAGCGCCTCGTCGTACATGGCCAGCGCCGCGTCGAATTCATCGGCACGGACCTTCGCCAGAGCTTCCTGGCGCAGTTCCTCGATGCGGCTGTTCAGCTCATCAGACATCGTCACCCTCGCTCTCCCCACTGTCTGAATCCCACGTGCCTTCCTCTTCCTGCGCGCGCTTGAATTCGATGAAGCTCTCCACTTCTTTCTGCGCGGTCGGGCTGAGGCTGCGATACTTCTGAACCACCGTCTCCGAGCGGTTCCCTTCATCGAAGAAGTCACCGATGCTCAGGTCGAATGTCG
>DATLWH010000354.1:0-3010 GCA_035576505.1 Thermoanaerobaculia bacterium
GACAACGCCGAGGCCGCCGCCGAACTGCTGGAAAAACTGCGCGCCTCCGGAGTCGGCATCAGCCTCGACGACTTCGGCACCGGCTATTCATCGCTCAGCTCCATCCGCCAGTTTCCGTTCGACACGCTCAAGATCGACCGCTCCTTCATCTCCGCCGACGGCGATCTCCGCCGTCATGAGATCGATGATGAGATCGTCCGCACGATCAGTACGCTGGCCCGCATCCTGGGGATGGAGGTGACGGTCGAAGGCCTCGAAAGCGCCGAGCAGGTGCAGCGCATGCGGGCGCTGGGTATCGACTACGCGCAGGGGTTTTATTTCTCACCGCCCGTTGATGCGCGGGACGCGATGCGGTTTCTGGGGTAACTAAAACCAGAAACCAGAAACCAGAAACCAGAAACCAGAAGGGAGCACGCGCCCTCTGTTTTCTTCTGGTTTCAGGTTTCTGGTTTCTGGTTTTCCCACGCAACATCTTACGAACCCCTTCGTATCACCACCCCAATATGCGAACGAAGGCTAACCATCCTCCATCCGCAGCGTCTCATGCGTCGGTGTATCGCAACCTTGTTCTCGTTCTCATCGTGCTCTGTGTGGTCGTCTCCGCCCGTGCCGCGGACGCACCGATCACGATGACCATTCACCGCGCCGCCGGGCCGATCACCATCGACGGCGATCTCTCCGATCCCGGGTGGCAGGGAGCGCTCAAGTCCGAGACGTGGTTCGAGACGAACCCCGGCGACAACACGGAGCCGAAAGTGAAAACGGTCGGCTACATGACGTATGACGACCGCTTCTTCTACGCGGCCATCCGGTCCTACGACAACCCGGCCGACATCCGCGCACAGCTAGGCGATCACGACGGCATCAGCGGCAACAGCGACGACTTCGCCGGCGTCATCCTCGACACGCGCAACGACGGCAAGACGGGCATGGAGTTCTTCGTCAACGCCGCCGGTACGCAGTACGACGCCTCACAGGACGATGCCAGCGGCAACGAGGATTCCTCCCCCGATCTCTACTGGGACTCGGCGGTGAAACGGACCTCGGACGGCTGGATCCTCGAGCTGCGCATCCCCTTCTCCTCGCTCCGGTATGAACAGAAGGCTTCCCAGGTATGGGGCGTCATGCTCTACCGCAACATGCCGCGCGAGCGGCGTTACCAGATCTTCGACCACCGCCTGCCCCGCGGCGGGAACTGCTTCGTCTGCAATTTCAACAAGGTGGCCGGCTTCGAAGGGCTGCCCACCGGCGGTCATATCGTGGTGGCGCCGTACGTGACCGCGAGGGAGGAAGGAAGCCTGCGCGGCAACGGCAACAACAACCTCCTCAACCGTCCGGCCAGGGGCGACGGCGGCCTCGACGTGAAGTACACACCGAACGAGCACACCGCCATCGATGCCACCATCAACCCCGACTTCTCGCAGGTCGAGTCGGATACCGCGCAGATCTCCACCAACCAGCGCTTCGCCATCTTCTTCCCCGAGAAGCGGCCGTTCTTTCTCGAGCGCGTCGAGCTCTTCTCGACGCCGGTTCAGGCGGTGTACACGCGGACCATCACGTCGCCGCGATGGGGTCTGCGCGACTCCGGCAACAACGGCCACGATAGCTACACTCTCCTCGTGGCCCAGGACCGCGGGGGCGGGTCGGTCATCATCCCGTCGCCCACCGGCTCCACGTTCGCCAATCAGGACTTCGGAGCTACTGACGCCATAGGCCGCTGGCGTCACGATTTCACCGGCAAATCGTTCGCCAGCTTCCTCTTCACAGACCGCGAATACGAAGGGGGAGGCCACAACCGCGTCCTCGGTCCCGACTTTCAATGGAAGCCGAACGAGACCGACACGCTGACCGGCCAGTTCCTCGTCAGCCAGAGCGTCACTCCGAACAGGCCTGACCTGGCCAGTGAGTGGGACGGGCGCAGGCTGTCGTCGTTCGGCTCCGACCTTTGGTGGTCGCATTCCACCCCGACGCTCGATCTCTACTCCGAGTTCAAGGACTACGGCGACGAGTTCCGCGCCGATCAGGGATTCGTCCCGGAGGTCGGCTACCGCGCCAACTACGGCGAGATCGGCTACACCGTTCATCCGAAGGGTTTCTTCAGCCGCGAGCGGACGTTCGCCATGGCCGAGTACGACTCCCAGCAGGACGGCTCGCTGCTCTACCGTCTCCGCGGCGCCGGCTTCGGCGCCGACGGCAAGTTCCGCTCATTCACGCAGATCAAGCTCTGGAACGAGAGTTTTCGGAACGACGGCAAGGTCCTGAGCCGCAACCAGCTCATCTACACCTTTCAATTCTCCGTGAGCCGCCTCATCCCGCAGGTTTCATTCCAGGGCTGGGTCGGTCAGGACATCGATTTCTTCAACAACCGCGTCGGCCACGGCGCCTTGATCAACTTCAGCGCGCAGCTCCGCCCGACCTCGCGCCTGACCGTGACGACGACCGACGTCGTGCAATGGCTGGGCGAAGACTCCGTCACCGGCGTAGAGGGCCGTCTCTTCACCGCCCAGATCGAGCGCCTGCGCGGGCAGTACATGTTCTCGCCGCAGATGTTCATCCGCGCCGTGGTGCAGAATCAGCGCACCAGCTCGAACCCATTGATCTACGGCGTCGATATGCCTCTGCGCAGCGGCAGCCTTTCCTCCCAGTTCCTCTTCGCCTACAAGGTGAACTGGCAGAGCGTCCTCTACCTCGGCTACGGCGACATCCGCGACGTGGACGAACAGTCCGACAATACGAACCCCGCCAACCGCATCTACACCCGCAGGTTTCTCCTGTCCGACCGGCAGTTGTTCTTCAAATTGAGCTACGCGTTTCAGAGGTAGGAGTCGGAGCGCGAGTGGAGATTAGTGGGTTAGTGGATCAGTGGATTAGTGGATCAGTGGATTAGACCGAGATCCTGGTCTTTGGCGCGACCTCGGTATGAAGACCGATTGCCTAATCTACTAATCACTAATCTACTAATCCACTAATCCACTAATCCACGAATCTACGAATCACCAGCCGCGCTCCG
>DATLWH010000355.1:0-4345 GCA_035576505.1 Thermoanaerobaculia bacterium
CCGTAGAATCCGATATGCTCTGACCACGATTAACCCCAGGCCGGAGCTTGAATTCGCCAAGTCTCCGAACCCCGACTCCCGACCCCCGACATGCGACCCCCGATTACCCATGTGGGACCCATCTCAATACGAACGTTTCAAAGACGAGCGCGCGCAGCCTTTCCGTGATCTGGCATCGCTGATCGAGCGGCGGCCGCACATGCGGATCGCCGACCTCGGCTGCGGCACGGGTGAGCTGACGCGCGAGCTGCACGAGCAACTGGCCGCCGAGGAGACGGTCGGTATCGATAGCTCGGAGACGATGCTGCTGAAGTCGGCGTCGTTCGGATTAGAGATGCTTCGCTTGAGCGGGGAGACATCGAGGCTTTCGTCGCCGATCGCCCGTTCGATCTGATCTTCTCCAACGCCGCGCTGCATTGGGTTCCCGATCATGAGCGCCTCTTTGCGCGGCTCGTGGCGCTGCTCTCGCCGCACGGCCAACTCGCCGTGCAGATGCCGGCCAATCACGACCACCCATCGCACCGGATCGCTGCGGAGCTGGCGCCGTCGTTCGGTCTCGAGCCGCGCGTGGTCAGCGTCCTCCCACCCGAACGTTACGCCGGGCTCCTTCACCACCTCGGCTTCGCACGCCAACACGTCCGCGTGCAGGTTTACGGACATGTACTTCCCTCGACACGAGACGTCGTGGAGTGGACGAAGGGTTCGACACTGACGCCGTATCGGGAGGCTCTCTCACCCGAGCGCTACGAAGAGTTTCTCGCCGTGTACACCGCGCGAGTCGTCGAGGCACTCGGAGATTCGCGTCCGTACTTCTACACGTTCAAGCGCGTGCTGCTTTGGGCGTCGTTTTAGGGGTAGGGAAAGTACGACAGCGCGACTCTCCTAGACGGGTCCCTTCCTCGAAAACGATTTCTTCGTCCGTCCTTAGATCAGAAGAAGGAGGTGCCGATGCCGCCGAAGACGGAGGTACCGATGTCACTCATCGGGCGTATCTGGCGACGACTCAAGCAGGCATACGTCTTTGTTCTTCCCCTTCGGTTCAACCTGCTCGCTCTAGCGATGCTGCTTTTTGCGTTCCGCTTTTCGGATCAGGGTCAGGACATCCTTCGCGCGCTAACGGAGAGAAACAGCGACCGGCGTCTCCATGACATCGGCCTGTTCATCGTGCTCACAAACTTGTTGGCGTTTGAGGCGTGGTTCTGGTCCAGGCACCTGCTACGGTATCGGCCCGGCATAGACCCGGAGAACCACGATCCCATGCGCGATCCGCTGCCATCCGACCCCGGGCTCGAGGGATTGACCACTTGGTTGCCTCGGCTGATGGGGCTGGCGGTATATCTTATCGAAATCGTTGGATTTGTCTACGTCGGAGGGACTCGCAAGTGGATCTTCATCCTTCTCGTCGTTTCCGCCGTGGTCTACATGCTGTTTGTCGTCACGAGACGTAAGATCTTTGACGTCAAGGCGTCGCCTACCAAACGCGCCGACGTTTTCCGCGACTTCGATCTGGTAACGCGCGCGATGTTCATCGGTGCGATCGTCGTGGAACTGGTGCTGTTCGCATGGGCGACGGTGGCACCGGTCACCTGGAACCAGCTCGGCGTCGCGGCTACGCTGGTTCTAACGATTGCCGTGTGGATGCCGATTGGCACCCTGCTCATCGGGATCGGCGAGAAAGTCCGCTTCCCGATCCTGAGCGGCATGCTCGTCTGGGCGCTCGTGATCGGGCGCTGCGCCGACAACCACGACATTCGCGTGAGCAAGCCACTCGATCCGCAGAGCCGAAAGACGCTGACGGCGGCTTTCACGACCTGGTATGAGCGGATGAACGCTCGCTATCCGGTGGGCCGTCCGATTCCCGTCATCATCGTGGCCACGGAAGGGGGCGGCATTCGCGCCGCATACTGGACGGCGACGGCGCTTACCGCCGTCACGGACGCGGTACCCGAATTCGCCGATCACTGTTTCGCGATCAGTGGTGTCTCCGGCGGGTCGCTTGGCGCACTCATGTACGACGCGATCCTGGCGCGCCGGCTCGACGCACATCCCGGTGCGCTGACGGTGGCCGATGCAGTTCGTGGCGCGCATCTACAAGAAGACGTGCATCGGGTGCTCCAGTACGACGCGCTGAGCGGCAACCTTGCCTCGCTGGCGCAGCCGGACCTGACTCAGCGATTCGTCCCCGTGGCACTCTTCAAGCTGCCCGATCGCGAGCGAGGGCTCGAAGAAGGATGGGAAGCAGGTTGGGACAACAACTTCCACGACGGCCTGTTCGCGAAGCCATTCGTCGACACGCTGACGTCCCATCCTCTGCTTCCCAATCTGTTTCTCAACGGCACCGTGGTCGAGACGGGGGAGCGGATCATCACAAGCAATCTCCGGCTCGACCAGGAATTGTTCTTCCGAAACACCTTCGATGCTCTGAAGGAAATGCGCGCCGACCTACCGATGAGCAGCGCGGCCGGGATGAGCGCGCGCTTCACCTATGTCTCGCCAGCGGGAAAGATCCCGTATACACGCGATGACTGCAAACAAGGGCGCAAGAGCATCCCCTGTTCGACGGGCTCAGTGGAGAACCGTAATTGCGGCCGAGACCTCTTCGGTCACGTCGTCGACGGTGGCTACTTCGAGAACTCTGGGGCTGTGACCGCCGCGGAGGTCGTGGCGTTCGTCAACGAGCGAGCAAAGCTTGGCGATCGCGTCGTGCCGTTTGTGATCGTCATTGACCACTGGAACGAAATGACCGGGGAAAACTGTCCCGTGAATCCGCGGCCGCGTCTGTTCTGTCCTGCGCCGGGGAGGTGTGGGCCGCCAGTGCCTCCTACGGTCGAGCGGTTCGCGAACGAGGTGCTGTCGCCGCTCCGGGGCGTGCTGAACGCCCGCGATGCCCGTGGCAAGGAGGCCGTTGGCGATCTCGCTCAGGTAATGCGCGACGCCATGATCGAGATCCGCCTTGCTCCTCGGGCGACGACAGACACCGCGTTGCCGCTCGGGTGGATCCTCTCGGACACGGCGATGAAGACCATCGACAACGGCCTGACTGCACAAAGCGGCAACCTTGCCGCCATTGACGCCCTTCGCAGTCTATTCGCGACAGGTACCCGTCCGCCCGTCGCGTGTGACAACGCGCAGTGTGGCGACGCGAACGCAGAGAAAGGATCGGGGTACGGTAAATGAAGGACTGGACCGATGCACGATTCCGAACTGTCGCTCTCTCGGCCTTCGTTGCACTGATTGTTGCCTCCGTTTTGCTGGCGTGGAGTGACGCCGATCTCGTGCGGAACAAATACCCACGCAGCCAGGAATTGCAGCGGGTGTCATCGGCGGCCGTCGCTGCGTGCGTCGTCAGCGAGTGGGGCGATCGGTACAAAGGTCCCGTCACGCGGGGCATCCTCATTGATACCTTCGTCTTCATCCCCTCCTACGTTGTTCTTTTGGCTGTGTGTTGCTTCTGGTGTGCAAAGCACATGGAGGACGAGCAGATCCACCGTGCCGCGGTTTATCTCGGGTACGCCGCGGTCATCGCCGGTGTTTTCGATCTGATCGAAAACACCGGCATGCTCATCGAGTTGCACGCACAGCGTTATGGTCTGGCGCCTGTTACCGCCGGGGCTTCTGGCCTGAAGTGGATGCTTGCAGCGATCATCGTGATCTTCCTTGTCGGTGTCTGGCTCCAACGAGGATCACTCCTCCGCCAGGATGGTATGCATGGCCAGTCCGACGGTGGCTGATGCGAGGGCGATGATCGCGAACAGAACGCTCATCGACAGTGAGGTCTGTTCCGCGCCGGCAACGCCCAGGATCATGTGGCCGGGGGAGAGGTGATTGATCCAGGCCTGCAGGGCGTTCGACTTCCAGGTCAATAGCGCGGCCCAGCTGGCGGCGATGATGAGGTAGGCGGCGATCTGGAGGCGTGTGATGGGCAGCGAGGCCCGCTCCACGGCGGCGCTCGACCGCAGCAGCTTCGCCTTCAGCCAGAGCACGGCCGGATCGGGGAGGATGTGCTCGCGTTCGTCGAGGCCGGCGAACCTGGCCATCCACGGAGCAACTTCGGCGGTGGCGGTGCAGTCATCGCACGACGCCACATGGGCACGGAGAGACTCGGTCCAGGCGTCGTTCTCCACGGCGTTCAAGACATTCGGTTCGAAGGGGCACTCGGTCGTCATCGGGATACCTCGGGAGCCAGTCCTTTCCTCGTCAACATCTCGCCCAGGCGCTTGCGGGCGCGGAACAGCATCACCTTGATGCTGGCCGGTTTCACACCGATGGCCTCGGCGATCTCCTCGTGCGAGTTTCCTTCCACATGCGCGAGCCACAGCAGCGCCCGCTCCTGGGGCTTGAGCTC
>DATLWH010000356.1:0-9348 GCA_035576505.1 Thermoanaerobaculia bacterium
CTGGCGGTGATCCCGACGGCTGTCTCCGGAGCGGCGGGCTCGCTCTATGTCGTGCGCGTCGATCCCCACCTCGCCCGCCTGCAGGTTGCCCTCGCCTCAGAAACCGGCGCTGACCTTCGGACAGCGGCGGAGTGGTGCCAGAGGGCAGACCTTTCGGTGGCCATTAACCTGGGCATGTTTCAGAACGATCGAAAGTCCAACGTCGGCTACCTCCGTCACGGCGCACACCTCAACAACAAGCGCTGGAACGACTATCGCTCCGTTCTTGCGGCAAGACCGAACGACCCCTCGCTCCCTGCATTCGTTTGGAGAGATCTCGATCAGTCGAACCAATCCGCGGACCTGAGCGGGTACGAGATCGTAGTGCAGAACTTGAGGCTGATCGCGGGCAAAAGTAAGAACGCCTGGTCGCAAAGCTCCAAGCGCTGGAGCGAAGCCGCGGTGGCCGCAGATTCGAACGGACACCTGCTGTTTCTCTTCTCGCGAGCACCCTACTCCATGCGGGATTTCAACGCATTGCTCCTGACCCTCCCCCTGAATGTGACGCAGGCAATGCACGTCGAGGGTGGGCCTGAGGCAAGTCTGTCCATCCACACGGCCAGTATCAATCTCGATCTCTGCGGAAGTTACGAGACCGGTTTTCAAGAGGACGATACGAACCAAGCGCAATGGCCGATTCCCAACGTACTCGGTGTGGCTCGTGACGGCTCACCTTCCGCGCCGAGGCACTAATTTCCCCGGAGACCAAACGCTCAGAACGTCCACGTAAGCCGACCCAGAAACGACCGAGGTGCGGAGATGTAGCGCAAGCCGTCGGCGAGCTCGCTGTCTGTGGTGTAGAAGCGTTTGTTGAGCAGGTTCTTTCCGACGACTTCGAACCTGACGCGTGCCAGCGGCATGAACAGCGAGGCGTTGAGCATCGTGTAGGCCTTGGTGGTGAAAACGTTGTCGCGGTCGAGCTTGCGGGGGCCGACTTGCTGGATGGTGACCGAGCCACCCGGTCCGGAGCGCGGCGCGTAGATCAGCGCGAGATTGGCGGTGTGGCGCGCCACCAGTTCCGCCAGGTGACCGCTGTCGTCCTCCACCACTCCCGGCTCCGGGCTGAACACGAGGCGCACGAGGCGCGGATCGTGCTGCGCGTAACCGGCGCGGATCGTCAGCTCTTCGGTCGGATGGAGCTGCACCGCCAGCTCGGCACCGCGAAAGCGATCCTCCCCGGCGTTGATCAGCGTGGGATTGCCGTTCACGTCGGCGTTCACGACGAGATTCACCAGGTGCATGTCGAATGCGGTCAGGTCCAGATCCCAGAGGTGCTTCGTCCCGGCGATTTTGAATCCCGCCTCCACGCTGCGGCTCCGCTCGGGAGCGAGGAGACCTTCATCCTGCTGCGGCGTCGCGTCAAACACGGCCGGCTTGAAGGTTCGATTCACGACCAGATGGAAGTTGGCGTCCTGGAGCGATGCGGACGGCTGCTCCAGCAAACGAACGACGACCGCTGCCCGTCCGGAGAGCGCGCCGTCATGCCTCGACTGGCGCGAGCTGTTTCCGTCCGTATCGTCGAACGAGCGATGCTCGTCGTCGCGATCGTAGCGGAGGCCGCCGGTTGCGGTGATTCTCCGATTGGGAGTCCACTCGTCTTCCGCATAGATACCGGTGAAGGTCCGGCGATCGGAGACGCGAATGCCGGTTCCGGCCGGAAAGTCACTGATTGATGGAATCGGTCCGCCGAGGTCGTACGCGACATCGAAGCGGCGTCCGTTGCTGCTGAGGGAGCCGTAGGCCACCGACGTTCCCACGATCAGGCGGTGCTGCGATGGCGCCCATTCCAGCCGCAGATCTTCGAACACGTCATCATGCCTGGGGCGGAAATCGGTGCCCGCTCCCTCGAGAGCGCTGCCGTCCGCGGCATCGATGAAGGTGCGCGCGAGGTGGCGGTTCCGATGCGTGTACCCAAAGTCGTTCGTCAGCGTCACGGACGAGGAGAGCGGGTGGTCGTATCGCGTGGTGAAGCCGAAATTGCGCGTGGCGATCTAACTCCCGCGCAGAGCGAGGTTGCTGTGAAAATCGACGCCGTCCGGCAAGACACCCAGATCGCTGTCGACGGGAAGCGGCGAGCCGTAGTCTTCCTGCTGATCGAGCGCGAAGACCCGCATTTTCAGCGAGCCTCCCGCCAGATGGTCGATTCCCCATGTAGCGGAGAGGTCGTCGCGCCTGCCGCCGGTGCGCGGCCGCCAACCGTCGATCTGACCGGCGGATGCGCTGATCGTCCAGCGGCTGTCCGCATTCGAGCCTCCGGTGGAAAAGCGGGCTTCGTGCTGGCCGAAGCTTCCCGCGGAGAGCTCCGCACGCGTGGCAGTGGCGTTGGAGCTGTAGATGGCGATCACACCGGCGAAAGCGGTCGATCCATGCACCGCCCCGGCGGGGCCGCGCATCACTTCGATATGGTCGATGTTGCGGACGTCGATCTGCTGCAGGTCAGGATCGTACGTGCCGCCGACGGGCACGCCGTCGAGCTCGACGAGATAAGCGTCGAATTCCTTCAAGCCCCAGAGCGACACATTCGGAACGCGGCCGCCCTGGTCGCTCCCGTCAAATGCCTCGACTCCTTCCGTGGTCGCCAGCGCATCGCCCAGCGTGTGCACGCCGCGGGCACGCAGCTCTTCCCCGGTGATGACCGTGACGTCGGCAGGGAGATCGATCTTCTCCTCGGGTAGTTTGGTGGCGCTGACGATGATCTGCTCGGACGCGGGCGGAACGGAAGCGGTTTGTGCGCGAAGAGGAACGGCGGCGGCCGTACTGAGCGCAACGATCAGAAACGCGTGAAAAGAGACTCTCTTCAATGTCCGAACCCCTTGTCTCGTTCGGCGCGGCTGATGCCGGCGAATGAGAGAAACGCAGAACCCCGCGGCTCGGATGAGCACTACGGATCCGCACGATGCGAAGGGAGAGGGGCGCTTGGTTTTAAATATTCAGCCGGCCAGTGAGGAGTAGCACCTCGGCGACGTAAGGCGGGAGAAACGGGCGATCTTCCTGTTGCGATGCTGCCACTCCCACGCCGTCTGCGCGGGAGGCGCACATCGCGTGTTCAGCGCGCTTCGATTTCGTTCCGATCGCCGGAGCGGAGTCGTGGTCGCGACCTTTGCTCCATTCGTGGTCAGCGACGAGCCATGAGCCGGCGACGACAACCTGACGGAGATCCGAGCCCTCGCGCGAGCCTTCCACCCATGCCGTAAGCGTCCGGCCATGATCGTCTTCCGTCGCGCTTCGTGCGGAGGCCGGCTCCCGCAGCGTCTGGCGAGCAACGGTTCCGGTGATCCTGGCCCTGCTCGCAAACGAAAACTCGCTCTCCTGCCGTTCGTCGCCGAAACGGAGAAGAACGGAGACGTCCGCACCGGGAAGGGAGGGAACGGTCCAGTGGAATCGATGGATGCCGGCGTCGAGATGCGGCGTGATGCGGATCGGATACGTGTTCCCGCCGTCGACCGAAAGGAATGCCTCCCACTCATCAATGCCGGGCGGCATACTCCCGGCGTCCCACGCGATCGGAACGGTCGATCCGGCCACGACCTCGGCGTGCTCCGCCGGTTCGATGAGACGAACGTCGAACACTCCCTCGGCCGCGCTCGCTGCCCCGGCGGAAGCGATAGCGAGAAAGAGACCGACGAGCCAGACCCGTTTCATCACGAAGAGCGGATTGTACCCCGCGTCGGGATAGCGTCCGATCCTCGGCCCGCAACGAAGATCTGCGTTGGGGCTATTGTTTCGCACCCTCCTGCTTCGCCGCCTGCTGCAGATACCAGGCGTGCTCCGGCCGGGCCAGGACGGAGTCGATCATGGCGTTGACCTTGTCCGCCTGTTCCTTCTTCCCGTTCTCGGCCGCTTTGCGTGTGACCTCCTGCGCTAACGGGATGAACGAGGTGTAGAAGCGGTCAGCCACTTCGTACATGCCGTGCCAATGCGAGTAATCGGGGGCCATCATGGCCGTTCCGTGGCGGGCTCGCCGTCCCTCGTGATGCCAGAGGTAGTACCAGTCCCATTCGATCCGTTCGTCGAACTGCTTCTTCGTCAGCAGTCCCTGTCCATAGAGCTCGCTCATGATCGCGGCGCCCGGCCTGGCGAACTTCTCGTTGTACAGAAGGATGAAATCGTCATATTGCTTGTAGAACGAGCTCACATACGAGGCGCTGTGGCAGTTGCTGCAGACGAGCTTCATGCGATCGCGTTTCTGTTCCGCTGAGTCCGCGATGAGATCCTTTCGTTTTGCGGCGTCCGTTTCGGTGATCACGCTCTTTTGCGCATCCGTATCCATGGCCAGTGAGATCGTGGGCCGGTTGGTCCAGGAGATCCGTTCACCGGGATCGTGCGTCACTTTCAAGCCTGTGTTGGTGGCGGACATGTGGCAGGTGGCACAGGTTGGGGCCTGCGAATAGTCCTTGCCGAGGACCCAGCTCCTGGCGTCGAGGTGCATCTTGTCGCGCCGGTCGCGATAGGCGATCCCGTGTTTCGACTCCTCGTAAATCTCTGCCTGAGGATGATCGGGGCCGAGATGGCACTTCCCGCAATTCTCGGGCTGACGCGCCCGTCGCGGCGAGAAGTCATGGCGGCTGTGGCAGGCCGTACACGATCCGCGCGAGCCGTCGAGATTCAGCCGGCCGATTCCGGTATTGGGCCAGCTGGCCGGCAGGTAGATGGGCTTCCCTTCGTCATCGTGCGCAATGCGCGCGAGAACGGCGGCGGCGGTTGGCTTGCCGTCGGGTCCCGGTTTCAAATCGTCGGCGGTGATGGCCGCGCCATCCGTCGACTTGAGCGCCACCTTCGCCCCGTGGCACTGCTGGCATCCTGCCTGCGCGCTGGCAAGACCGTTCACGGTCAGCTCGATTTCTCTTCCGGGCGCATGCGGGTTGAATGGCACCCGCGAGCCCTCGACGGTTTCCGCGAGGTAGTTGTCGAGTGAGGCCAGGATATTGCCCGCCTTCGCGTGATGACTGCCTTCGAACTCGACGTCTTCCTGTTGGTGGCATCGCGCGCAACCGCGCGGCGTGACGATCACCGAGATCGTGGCGCCGAAATGCTCGAAGGCATCGGCGCTTCCTGCCTCGGCCCGGTGGCACTCAAAACAACCGATCGCGGCCTTGGAATGGCCGCTGCCCTTCCATTGCGAAACGATGCCCGGATTTGTCGATGCGTGACAGGCGACGCACTCCTGCGACGCTTTCGACAGCACTGGTTTCTTCTTCGTCACGGCATGCGATGCGCCCGACGCATGACTGGCTACGATGAGCAGAAGAACGAATGGCATGGCGAGATACTTCATGGTCACCCTCCATCAACCAACAACGATGGAGCGCGGCCATGAGCGCCGCCAATGACGCGGGTCACCCTTCGTTGTGACCCTGATTCGCGGTCGCGGAGTCGCGGGAGTCGCGACCGGGCGGTATCAGTGCGTGACCACCCGCCGCCGCGGCTGAACATCATCGAACACCCAGGCGGCACCGGCTCGACCATTGTCGCCGGCGCCTCCGACGATGGCCGTCTTGCCGTCGGCCGATAGCGCGACGGCAATGCCCTGCAATGCGCTCCCGAGGGCGCCCGATCCCAACAGCTTGCTCCCCTGCTGGGTCCAGACACCTCCGCTCCGTTTCCAGATCCACACAGCTCCGACGCTCCCGTTATCCCCGGAACCTCCCACGATGGCCGTGTTCCCGTCGGCGGAGAGAGAGACGGAGAGACCTTGCTGCGTCGCTCCCATCGCGTCCGAGGCGGTCAGCTTGGCCGTTTGCTGAGTCCATGCGCCTCCGCTCCGGGTCCACACCCACACCGATCCGACGTAACCCGACCCCCCGACGAGGGCCGTGTTGCCGTCGGCGGAGAGGGCCACCGACGCCCCCTGCAGCGAGAAACCGCCCGAGAGGCTCGAGCCGACAAGCTTGTTGGATTGCTGGGTCCACACGCCTCCGGTTCTGGTCCAGATCCAGACCGCTCCCGTCTCCGAGTTGTCGCCTTCTCCTCCGACGATGGCCGTGTTCCCATCGGCGGAGAGAGCGACGGCGCTGCCTTGTTGAACGAGAAAGGGACGGAAATCGGAGCCGACGGCGCCTGTGCCGACCAGCTTCGATCCCTGCTGGGTCCACACTCCCCGGCTTCTGGTCCAGACCCACACCGCACCGGTATCGGTCACAGGGAGCCCGGATTGACTGTTGACCCACCGGTCGGCGATTCCCCCGACAAGAGCTGTGTTGCCATCCGCCGAAAGCGCAACCGACGACCCTTGTTGCGCGCCGAAGCCTTTGGCGCCTGAACCTTCGGCGCCTGAACCGACCAGCTTCAGCCCCTGTTGCGTCCAGACTCCCCCGCTCCTGGTCCAGATCCACGCCGCCCCGGCGTAATCATCGTCGAGAGGCCCCCCGACGATGGCGGTGTTGCCGTCCGCGGAGAGGGCCACGGCTATCCCCTGGCGCGACTGTCCCACCGCATCCGAGCCGGCCAGTTTGGCCTGCTGGGTCCATACTCCCCCACTCCTGGTCCATACCCACGCGGCCCCGACATACCCTCGGTCGGAGACTCCTCCGACGACGGCCGTGTTGCCGTCCGCGGAGAGGGCGACCGATTGGCCCTGTTGCGCGAACCCTTCGACGCCTGAGCCGAACAGCTTCCCCTCCTGCTGCGTCCAGAGGCCTCCGTTTCTCGTCCAGAGCCACGCCGCTCCGGCGCCATTGCCGTCGAGGTGCCCTCCGACGATGGCCGTGTTCCCGTCGGCCGACAGAGAAACCGAATTGCCTTGTTCCGCGCCTGAGCCTTCGACATCCGAACTGACCAGCTTCGCGGACTGCTGCGTCCAGACTCCCCCGCTCCTTGTCCACACCCATGCCGCGCCGGCATGGGCGCTGTCGTAGCTTCCGCCGATCATCGCCGTCTCGCCGTCGGCGGAGAGGGAAACGGATGTGCCTTGACGGCTGAGCAACCCGAAGCCGACCAAGCCGGTCAGCTTCTCTCCCTGTTGGGTCCAGACACCGGCGCTCCTCGTCCAGATCCAGGCGGCGCCGACGCCAAAGTTATCGCCTGCCCCTCCGACGATGGCCGTGTTGCCGTCTACCGAGAGGGAAACGGAAGACCCTTGCTGCACAAATCTGTCAACGAGGGTGTAGACCGCACCGGAGCCGACCAGCTTGGGGCCCTGCTGTGTCCAGACCGCTCCGCTCCTCGTGAAGACCCACGCTGCTCCAACTCCTTTGTCGTCGTTGATCCCTCCGATGAGGGCCGTGTTGCCATCGCCGGAAAGGCTTACGGAATAGCCGAATTGAACACCAGTCGGAAGTTGCGGGATGAGGAGTTTCGGTCCCTGAAACCAGACCCCGACGCTCCTGGTCCATACCCAGGCCGCCCCCACGAAGTGGTTGTCGAAGTTCCCTCCGACGATGGCGGTGTTACCGTCGGCGGAGAGGGCCACGGAGAAGCCTTGCTCAACATTGGAACCGACGGCGCCCGACCCGACCAGCTTCGGTCCCTGCTGGCTCCAGACTCCTCCGCTGCGGGTCCAGATCCAGGCGGCACCATCGAAACGGTGATCGCCGGCGCCTCCGACAATGGCCGTGTTGCCGTCGGCGGAGAGGGCCACGGAGAAGCCTTGCTGCGAGAACCCCGCGGCATCCGACGCGATCAGGGTGGCCTGCTGCGTCCAGACTCCCCCGCTCCTGGCCCAGACCCATGCGGCACCAACGCCATTGTTGCTGCTGGCCCCCCCGACGATGGCCGTGTTGCCGTCGGCGGAGACAGCGACGGAACTTCCCTGTTGCGAGGTGTCGATCGCGCCGATCCCCACCAGCTTCGGCCCCTGCTGGGCGAAGTCCGCCAGGGCAGGATGGGAAGAAAGCAACGTGGCGAGGAAAAGGGCGATGGATGGAAGTAGACGGCGCATGGGAGGATTCTATGCGCGGTCGCGCGGTCTCGCTGTGACGCGGTCCTAGCGGTTGCTGAATTCGGGGTTTCGCGAGAAAAAACTACTCAGCAACCCAGCAACTCAGCAACCGCGATACCTCGAGACTACGAGACCGCCCAACCCACCCATCAATCTTCCCAAGCGATCGGAATCCCCCTCGTCACGCGCACCTTGTACTCCGTCTTCTCGATCGTGAACGTCACGATGGCTGTCGGAACCTTCGTCCCCTCGACGACTTTGGAGCTCGTGACCGCAAAGTTCGTGAAGGGCTCGTTGTAGAGCCCCTTCTTCTGGCGCCACTTGTCGAATCCATCCGAGGCCGAGCTCAACTCCTGGCTATCCATCGAGTAAGGGGCTTTCCCCCAAAGCCGAATGGCCCTGCTCAGGTCGGGGTTCTTCCCCTCTTTCATCTCGATGAGAATCAGCCCCACGCGGTCGGCGGCCAGCTTGTCGTAGCTCTTCGGGAGCATCCAGAAGAGGAGCCCGGCCACGGCGACGAACACGACCGCCCAGCCGATCATCGGCATCATCCGGGAAAGGGGGATACCGGTGGGCATCAGCGGCGCCGGCGCGTTCGCCAGGATGACCCGCGCCGTCTCGTGCGACCGGTCCTGCGCGTCAGCCAGCTCGTCGCGATCGAGTGTGAACGTGTCGGGCCCGGTGCGGTTGACCAGATACGATTGTCCGGCCACGCTGATGGCCCTCCCCGCCTCATCCGGCGAGATCGGCTTTGCGGCCACGTGCCCGTTGACGCGAATGGTGTCCTTTCCGTTCGGCGCCCTTTCCACCGTCACTACAAACGTTTTCCCATCGACCTCGGACGAGATCTTCCAGTCAGCAAGCATTGACTCTCCAGTACGGACCCCGGGTGCATGGTACAGCGTATAGGTCGCGTGGTTGCTGAGTTGCTGGGTCGCGCGGTCTCGAGGCGCTACGACGAAACGCAACCCGCAACCCGAGAGCACTTGCAACAAAACTCACCGCGAGACCGCGAGACCGAGCAACCCAGCAACACGCGCCACTGCTGGAATAAACGAGCGTACTTTCTGCACCGAACTGCTCGATTTCTTCCAAAATCAGGTGCTTTTCAACATGCAACTTGTTGGCGTCAACAAAATTTTGTTGACGCCAACACAAAATGTGTTGACCGCAACAAAAAAAGTGTTGGCGGCAACACCCAACTTGTTGCCCGCAACAAAAATGTGTTGACGGCAACATCCAACTTGTTGACGCCAACAAACGAAGTGTTGACGGCAACACCGGACTTGTTGACGGCAACTCCCGAGGTGTTGACGGCAACACCGAACTTGTTGGCGTCAACTCGAGACTTGTTGCCGGCACCACGAGGCGGAATGGCCGAGACGTGAGCCGGCGCCCGGCGATCTGGTTGCCGGGCCTCCTAGCCGTCCGAT